>JACCUC010000170.1 GCA_013812065.1 Thermoleophilaceae bacterium
GCGCCGCGCGGCCTGCCGGGCTCGCGGCGAGCGTGCGCGACGGGCCCTCCTGCGCTCACGCGCGATCCCGCGGGTTAGGCGCTTCGAGGCCTCGAGGTCGACCGACATCCCGAGCAGCCCGGTGGCCGTGCCGGGGAGAATCTGGCCGAGCCCTACGGCGCTGTCGGGGTCGTCGCCCGCAACCGCGTTCGGCCGCCCGGCGCTCTCGAGCATGACGAGGGCCTCGAGCGTGTCGGCCTCGACCTCGTGGCGGTCGGCGGCGTCCTCGATGCACGAGCGAAAGCGCGCGGTGCGCGCGGCGCTCGCCGCCGCGCCGCCGGGGCTGAAGGCATAGAGCGGGTGGGAGTAGCCGTCGCGGCCGCGCTCCAGGAAGTCGTCGGGATCGCCGTCCTCGAACGCGAAGGGCTCGAAGTCCGCGACGTCGGCGATGGTCGCCGAGCTCGGTGCGCCCGGGGGAACCTCGATCCCGGGCGGGCGGCCGTCGAGCAGACCGCCGGACGCCGCGAGGGCGGTGGCTGCGCCCAGGCCGACCAGGAGGGCGGCCACCGTGAGTGCGACGCGCCGGCGCACGGGCAGCCGGGTGAGCAGGGGGCGCGCCATCTCGGCCCGAGGCTAGGGGAACGCCGGTGAGGCGCCCACCTTGGGCTCAGTTCCCCATGCCGGTGAACTGGCCGCCGGTCACGTTCAGCACCTGCCCGTGAACGTAGTTCGACCACGGCGAGCACAGGAAGAAGATGCCTCCGGCCGCCTCCTCGGTGGTGGCGGGGCGCCCCAGCGGGATCAGCATCGCCGCCATCTGGCGCATCTGCTCGGGGATGCCGAGCTGGATCTCCTGGCCGTCCTTGGTGAACGTGCCCTCTCCCTTCGACGCGGTGAGGCGGGTCTCGACGAACCCGAAGGCAACCGCGTTGACGTTGATCTTGAACTGACCCCACTCCTTGGCGAGCGTCTTCGTGAGCCCGACCACGCCCGACTTCCCCGACGAGTAGTTGGCCTGGCCCGCATTGCCCATCGTGCCGGAGATCGAGGAGACGTTGACCACCTTGCGAAAGACCTCACGACCCTCCTCCCGCTCCTGCTTCGCCGGCTCACGCAGGTGCGGAGCGGCGGCGCGCAGGATCCGAAAGGGAACCACGTTATGGATGTCGAGCATGGCCTGGAACTGCTCGTCGCTGAGCTTGTGGACCGGGCCGTCCCAGGTGAAGCCCGCGTTGTTGACGACGATGTCGAGCCGGCCGAAGGCGTCGACCGCGCGCTCGACGAGCTCGTCGCAGACACCCTGCTCGGTCAGGTCGCCGGCAAAGGCCACGGCCTCGCGGCCGATCTCCTGCGCCGCGTCCTCGGCCAGGTCGGCGTCGAGGTCGTTGACGAGCACGCGCGCGCCGTGCTCGGCGAGCAGCTCAGCCGTCGCGCGGCCGATCCCGCGCGCCGATCCGGTGACGATGGCCGCCTTGCCGTCGAGTACTCCCACTTGTATCTTCGCTCCTCTGATCGTGTCCTTGCCGGCGCGCCATCATGACGATCTGCATCGGGCTGGGTCTTCGCTGCCGTCGCCAGCGCCTCCTAGACTCCCGCCGCGATGACCATCGGCATCGTCGGCGCCGGCTACGTCGGCCTTCCGCTCGCCGTGGCCCTGGCCGAGGAGGGGCTGGACGTCGTCTGCGTCGACGTCGACCCCCGCAAGGTGGAGGCCCTGCGCGCCGGGCGCTCCTACGTCGAGGACGTCGACTCGGCGCGGGTCGCCGCGGTCTCTGAGCGCATCGAGGTGACCACCCGCTACGCCGACCTCGCCCGCGTCGAGGCCATCCTGATCGCCGTCCCCACCCCCCTGACCAAGAACCGCGAGCCCGACCTCGGTCCGCTCGTCGACTCGGCACGCTCGCTGGCGGGCGTCCTCCAAGCCGGCCAGCTCGTGGTGCTCGAGTCGACGACCTATCCCGGGACCACCCGTGAGCGTCTCGTGCCGCTGCTCGAAGAGTCGGGCCTCGCCGCCGGCTCCGACTTCCACGTCGCCTTCTCGCCCGAGCGCGTCGACCCCGGGCGCACAGACCACACCCTGCGCTCCACGCCGAAGGTCGTCGGGGGGCTGACCTCCGCGTGCCTCGCGCGTGCAGTGGCGCTGTATGAGCTCGTCTGCGACGAGGTGGTGGCGGTGTCTGGCCCCGAGGCCGCCGAGCTCTCGAAATTGTTGGAGAACATCTTTCGCTCGGTCAACATCGCCCTCGTCAACGAGCTCGCCATGCTGTGTGACCGCATGCAAATCGACGTCTGGGAGGTCGTCGAGGCCGCGGCCACCAAGCCCTACGGCTTCATGCGCTTCGATCCCGGGCCGGGCATGGGCGGTCACTGCCTGCCGGTCGACCCCTTCTACCTGGCCTGGAAGGCGCGCGAGTACGACACGCCGACCGAGTTCGTCGAGCTCGCCGGCGAGGTCAACCAGCGGATGCCCTACTTCTGCGCCGACAAGGTCGCCCGGGCGCTCAACGACCACGCGAAGCCCGTACGCGGCTCGCGGGTGGCCGTGCTCGGCGTCGCCTACAAGCCGGGCGTCTCAGACCTGCGCGAGTCGCCGGCGCTCAAGATCATGCGCCTGCTCAGAGAGCAGGGCGCCGAGCTCGTCTACCACGACGACCACGTGCCCGAGCTCGCCTCCTTCGACCTTCACTCGGAGCCGCTCGCCGAGGCGCTCGAGGGCTCAGACGCCGCGGTGATCGTGACCGCACACCCGGAGCTCGACCTCGAGGCCGTCGTGGAGGGGGCGCCGCTCGTCGTCGACCTGCGCGGAGTGACGCGGGCGCTCGAGGGGTCGCATCTGACGCGGCTGTAGGCCGCGACGGTGTCCTTTCGGCCGGCTCGGCGAACGCCGGATGAGGCTGGGCGGCCGCTTTCGGACGAATGTCCTATCGGCTCGGCGGCGCTCGGCGCCGAAAAGAGCTAGGGATGTCCCGCCCACGGCTCGACGTAGCGACGCGCCCTCCCGCAGCTCCCGCGCGACCGCTGCGCGTTCTCGTCGTCGAGGCCGGATCCGACCACACCGCCCAGCTGGAAGCGTCGCTCGACGAGGCGGTGGCGGGCGAGGTCGAGCTTCGGGCTCACGCTACGCTCGCCGCCGCCCGCTCCGATCTTCGTTCGGGCGGGTTCGACTGCGTCCTGCTCGACGTCTCCAGGCCCGACGCGAACGGGCTCGAGTCGCTCGCCAAGGTCCGGAGCCTCGCGCCCGAGGCTCCCGTCGTGGTCCTCAGCGGTCCCGAGGACGAGGAGCTCGCAGTCCAGGCCGTGCACGAGGGCGCTCAGGACTACCTGGTCGGTAGGGGGGCCGACGGCAGCCTGCTCGCGCGGAGCATTCGCTACGCGACCGAGCGCATGCGCAGCGAGCTCGACCTCGCTCGCCTCGCCTTCTACGATCCCCTCACCCGCCTTCCCAACCGCAAGCTCGTGATCGATCGCCTCGGTCTCGCGCTCGCCGCGGCGGAGCGCTCGGGGCGGCTCGCGGCCCTGCTCCTCCTCGACCTCGACCACTTCAGGCTCGTCAACGAGAGCCTCGGCCACGACGTGGGGGACAGCCTGCTGAGGGAGGTCGCCACAAGGCTGACCGAGCTCGTGCGGCCCGGCGACACCGTGGCGCTCCTGATCGACGGGCTCGAGCTCTACGTTGGAGCGAGCACCGGGATCGCCTTTGGCGAGTGCCGGCGTAGCCCCGAGGCACTGATCCGCGACACCGAGCAGGCGATGTACCGCGCCAAGGAGCGGGGCAGCCGGTACGCGGTGTTCGAGCATGGAGGCGAGCCACGTCCGGGGTGCCGGCTCGGCCTCGAGACCGAGTTGCGCCACGCTCTCCGGCGCGATGAGTTCCGTCTCGTCTACCAGCCCGAGCTCGACTGTGGCGACGGCCGCATCTTCGGCGTCGAGGCCCTCCTGCGGTGGCGGCATCCGCACCGCGGAGTCGTGACTCCCGGCGACTTCATCCCGGCGGCCGAGGAGACCGGCCTGATCGTCCGGATCGGCGAGTGGGTGATCCTCGAGGCGACGCGCCAGCTCGCCGACTGGCGCCGTGCGGGGCTCTGCGCTCCCGACCTGATCATGAGCGTGAACGTATCGCCGCGCCAGCTCGTCGACAGCGGCCTTCCCGCCGCCGTCCGCTCGGCCCTCGACGCCAGTGAGCTGCCGGCTGACCGGCTGTGCCTCGAGCTCACGGAGAGCACCGTGGCCGCCGACCCCGCCAGGGTCCTGAGCCGCCTCGAGGAGCTCAGGGCCCTCGGGGTCTCCCTCAGCCTCGACGACTTCGGCACCGGGGTCTCCTCGCTGAGCGTGCTGAGCGGCTATCCGGTCGACACGCTCAAGGTCGACCGCTCGTTCGTGGCCCAGCTCTCGGACGGCCTCAAGCACCGCAGGCTGTTCGCCTCGGTGGTCGGCGTCGCCCACGCCCTCGGCATCCGCGCCCTCGCCGAGGGGGTCGAGACGCGGGAGCAGCTCGAGGAGATCCACGAGGCCGGCTGCGACGCCGCCCAGGGCTTCTTCGTCGGCCGTCCGGTCGCCGCGTCCGAGCTCGTGGCGAAACTTAGGGGGTACGCCGGTTCGTGTCACGGGCTGAGCCCCGTACGATGAGCTCGTGGCCGGATCGGATACTTCCCAGACCAACGTCGGGCTACGGCTGGCGATCGGCTCGCGGCTGCCCCTGTGTGTAGCCGGCCGCCTGCTCGCGCTCGACCCAAGGGCGAACCCGTAGCTTCCCTCCCGGCTCCGCCGACCGTGCCGCGTCGACGCGCCGGGGAGCGCTCGTGAGACCCCGCGGCCCGCTCGCCGGCGTGCGCGTTCTCGACCTCTCGCGGCTCCTGCCCGGTGGCTTCTGCTCGCTCCTGCTCGCCGACTTCGGCGCCGAGGTGCTGAAGGTCGAGGACACCGGCCTGGGCGACTACGTGCGCTGGGCCGAGCCGCGCTACGCGGGAGCCGAGCGGTCCGCGAGCTCGGCGCTCTTCCTGGCCCTCAACCGCGGCAAGCGCTCGATCCGCCTCAACCTGCGCGAGGAGGCCGGCCGCGACGTGCTGCTGAGGCTCGTGCGCGAGTACGACGCCCTACTCGAGTCCTTCCGGCCCGGCGTGCTCGACCGCCTTGGCGTGGGCTACGAGCGCCTGCGCGAGGAGAACCCGGGCCTCGTCTATTGCGCGATAACGGGCTACGGCCAGGACGGTCCCTACCGCGACCGGGCCGGCCACGACATGAACTACCTCGGCCTCGTCGGACTGCTCGGCCTGACCGGTGAGCCCGACGGGCCGCCGCTTCAGGCCGCCGGCCAGATCGCCGACCTCGGCGGGGGCGCCCTGATGGGAGCGTTCGGGATACTCGCCGCCCTGCGCGAGCGCGACCGCTCGGGCCAGGGCCAGCTCGTCGACGTCTCGATGGCCGACGGAGCGATGTCGTGGCTGGCGCTCGTGGCCGCCCGCTACCTGTGCGACGGCGTGGTCCCCGAGCGGGGCCGGCTCGAGCTCGCGGGCAGCCTCATCTGCTACCGGCCGTACGCCTGTGCCGACGGCCACGTGACCCTCGGCGCGCTCGAGCCCAAGTTCTGGCAGACCTGGTGTCGCGGCGTCGAGCGCGAGGACCTGGTCGAGCGCCAGTTCGATCCGCCCGGCTCGTACACCCACGCCGAGGTCGAGCGGATCTTCGCCGACCGGACGCGCGCCGAGTGGGAGGCTTTCGCGGCCGAGCACGACTGCTGCCTAGAGCCCGTGCTCGGTCTCGACGAGGCACTCGACTCAGAGCTCGCGCGCGCCCGCCGGATGGTCGTCGACGTCGACCAGCCGGGAGCGGGACCCGTGTCGTTGCTCGGCGTGCCGATCAAGCTCGACCGCACGCCCGGGGCGCCCGCGGGCCCAGGCCCTGCTTTGGGCGAGCACACCGACGCGGTCCTCGCCGAGCTCGGCTATTCCGACGCCGAGCGCGAGGCGCTCGAGGCCTCGGGGGCGGTGGCGGGTCCGGCCGAGGAGTCGGGCGGCAGCTTCCTGGGCTGATGCGAGATCAGCGCCCGCGGCGGCTCGTTTGCCGCCGCGGGGGTCTGGGTAGCGCCCCGCTGATGGCCGAGAGCTCTGACGACGTCGTCCGCGTCTTCGTGGAGATCCCGAAGGGCAGCCGCAACAAGTACGAGTGGGACGAGGAGAGCGCGACGATCGCCCTCGACCGGCGCCTCTTCGCCGCAGTCAGCTACCCGACCGACTACGGCATGATTCCCGAGACGCTCGCCGAGGACGGCGACGAGCTCGACGCCATGGTCGCCCTCACCGAGCCGACCTTCCCGGGATGCACGATTCGGGTCAATCCGATCGCGCTCCTGGAGATCAAGGATCAAGAGAAGCGCAACGACAAGGTCCTCGCCGTTCCCCTGACCGACCCCGGGTGGAACACGCTCGAGAAGCTCGACGATCTGCCCGATCAGCTCGCCGAGGAGATCGTCCATTTCTTCGAGGTCTACAACGATCTCGAGGGCGGCGACTGGACGATCGAGGGCTGGGGCACGCGGGACGATGCCCTCGAGCACATCGAGCGAGCGCGCGAGCGCTACCGCGAATCAGAGGGCTGAGACCCGAACGACACGCTCGCTCCTTGGCCCCTGAGGGCCAAGGCACGCCGCCGACGGTTGGCCCTGCCGAAGCCGATAGGATTGGATTGACCAGTCAGTCGATGCCGGAAACTGCGGCGGCGACGGTGGCCGGTGGTCGACAGGAGAGGAGAGCAGGTGAGAGCGGCGGCGGTGCAGCTCAACTCGACCGACGACAAGGGCCGCAACCTCGCGACCGCCGACCGGCTGACCCGGGCTGCCGCCGCGGACGGAGCCGACCTCGTAGTCCTGCCCGAGAAGTTCAACCTCCTCGCGAGCGAGGACCGGATGCGCGCCGGCGCCGAGCCGCTCGACGGCCCGACGCTCGCCTGGGCGAGCGACGCCGCGCGTGAGCTCTCGATCGACCTCGTCGCCGGCTCGATCGCCGAGCGGCGCCCCGGGCGCGAGCGGCTCTCGAACACGTCCGTGCACTTCGGCCCCGACGGCGAGACCCAGGCCGTCTACCGCAAGATCCACATGTTCGACGTCGTCGTCGAGGGTGTCGAGTATCGCGAGTCGGCCACGGAGGAGCCCGGGGAGGAGGTCGTGCTGTCGGAGGCGGGCGGCGTCCCTCTGGGCCTGAGCGTCTGCTACGACCTCCGCTTCCCCGAGCTGTACCGCATCCTCGCCGTGCGAGGCGCGCGGGCGATCGCCGTGCCGGCCGCCTTCACCAGGTCCACCGGCATTGCCCACTGGGATCTGCTCCTGCGCGCGCGTGCGGTCGAGAACCAGGCGTTCGTGGTCGCCGCCGGCCAGGTCGGCCGGTGGCTCCCGGGCAAGGAGAGCTTCGGGGGCTCGATGATCGTGGACCCCTGGGGCGAGGTGCTCGCCCGCGCGCCCGACGTGCGCGTGGGCGTCGAGGAGTCCTTCGTCTGCGCCGACCTCGATCTCGCGGGCCAGGACGAGGTTCGCGAGCGCATGCCGAGCCTCGCCGGCCGCGTCGAAGAGGTCTACCGCTGGCCGACCGGGGCGCAGGTCTGATGGCCTCGAAGCCGCGCCAGCGCCCTCGGGCGGAGAGGGCGGTCATCGCCCCGGCCGGCGGCGGCAACGGCGCGAACCCTCGCCAGGCTCGATCCCGGGGCCGCGGTGAGGCCGTCGACAAGCGCCGGTTGATCCTCGATGCCGCGGTCGGCGTCTTCGCCCGCCGAGGCTTCACCGCCTGCCGGGTCTCCGATGTCGCCGACGAGGCCGGAGTGGCCTACGGACTCGTCTACCACTACTTCGACTCCAAGGAGGAGATCCTCGACACCCTGTTCGTCGAGCGCTGGCAGCTCATGCTCGACGCCATCGAGGCGATCGACCGCGGGGAGGCGAGCGGGCGCGAGAAGCTCGGCCTCGTGGCGTCTTTCATCATCGACTCCTATCGCCACTCGCCGGACGTGATGAAGGTGATCATCGTCGAGGTCACCCGCGCCGCGCACTCCTTCGGGCTCGAGCACCTCGATCACATCCGCACCGCCTACGACCGGATCGGCCGTATCGTCGAGGCCGCGAGCCGCGACGGCGAGTTCAAGCCCGGCATCTCGTCGCAGTTCGCGGCGATGTGCTTCTACGGCGCCATCGAGCAGCTCCTATCGGCCTGGATCTTTGGGCTCCTGCCTCGCACCGACGAGGAGTACGATCAGGCGAAGGAGCTGGTCGTCGAGACCATCTGCGGCGGCCTCGAGGCCACGGCCGCCCGCCCCTCGGCCTAGCGTCTGGTTTACTGCCGCGGCGATGAGGAACGACGCCACCAAGCGGCTGATGTGGAGTGGCCTGGTCGCGGGTCTGGGAGCCCTGAGCTCGCTCGCGGCCAGCAAGCTGGCTGCCGAGATCTGGCGCCGCGTCTTCCACGAGGACCCTCCCGAGTAGCCAGTGGCCTTTGGACGAAAGAAGCGCCGGCAGGAGGATGAGGCAGGAGCGGCTCCGGTCTCGGACGCGAGCACCGCCGTCGGGTCGGCTCCCGCGCCGGAGCCGACAGCGGCCGATCCCGCTCCGGCGACCGCGGTCGGAGACGACATCGTCGACGCCGCCACGTTCGCCGGCGACCCGGCCGCCGCCGGCACCGATGCCGAGGGTCCGGGCGCCGAGGCCAGCGGTCCGGAAGGGTCGACGCACGAGGTGGCGAGAGCGGCGGGCGCCCCGGCCGCGGGCGATCCCTCCGGCGCGGCGGAGGGCGACGCGCGGGCCGAGGGCACGGC
>JACCUC010000174.1 GCA_013812065.1 Thermoleophilaceae bacterium
GAGCGCCGCCTGGAGGTCCTCCTCGGTCGGGGGGGTGTCGCCTCCGCCGGGTGCACCGGGCGCGCCCGCCCCTGTCCCCGCCGCGCGGGCGTAGATCATCTGGAGCTGGCTGAGCGCCTCGCGGATCTGCCCCAGGTCGCCGGGGAGCAGCGGCAGGATCGCCCGCGTGCCCTCGATCGCCAGCCGCGCCTCCTCGAGGTCGCGCTCGCCCACCCCCGGGTCGTCGCCCGCCGCCCCCGGCTCACCGGTTAGGCCGAGCTTGCGCGCCCCGAGGTTCACGAGCGTGATCACCGTCTGGACGAGCACGTCCGGCACGGTGAGCCGGCGCATCTGCTCCTCGAGCGCCGCCTGGAGCTCCTCCTCGGTCGGGGGGGTGTCGCCTCCGCCGGGTGCACCGGCGCCCTGAGGGCCTTGCGTGGTCACGTCGTCACCTCCTGCGTCGCGTAGGTCCGTCCGGTCGCGGCCACCTCGGTCGCGAACGCGTCTTCGATCGTCGCACCTTCCGCGAGCGCGCGGCGCTGGCGCTGCGTCGCGTTCTCGGCGGCCACGGACGGCTCGAGGCCGAGCTCCGCCCGGGCGGGCGCCGTCCAGGCGAGCAGCCGGTCGGCCACAGCGGCGGTGGGATACTCCTCGAGCCGCTCCAAGTCGATCATATGCCCGTCGAGCCCGTAGCGGATCGCCCGCCAGAGGTTCTCCTCGACGAGCCGGTCCGGCGGCGGCTCGTTCGCCGCGCCCTCGTCGAGGTCGACGGCGGTCTGGGCCACGCAGGCGACGATCAGCGCGGCCAGCGCGTTCGACTCCTCCGCGCGCGGCTGGGCGTCGCATATGCGGACCTCGACCGTGCCGAACGCGTGGTGGGGCCGGACGCTCCACCAGAGTTGCGTGTGCTCGACGATCGAGCGGGTGCGCTTGAGCAGCTCGACGTGAGCGGCGTACGTCGCGAAGTCTCCGAACGGCTCTGGGATCCCGCAGCGCGGAAAGCTCTTGGTGAAGATCTGCGAGCGCACCGAGGCGAGCCCCGAGTCGCGCCCGTCGAGGAAGGGAGAGCTCGCCGAGACGGCGAGCAGCTCGGGAAGCACCGAGCGCAACCGGTCGCAGACCGCGATCGCGCGATCGGCGCCGCACACGCCGACGTGGACGTGCAGGCTGAACGTGTTGTTGCGCCGGGCGACGTAGCCGAGCCCCTCGAGCAGGCGCTGGTAGTGGTCGGTGTCGATGATCCGCTGCTCCTGCCAGGGGCTCCAGGGGTGCGTGCCGGTGGCGGCGAGGGCAACCCCGTGCTCGGCCGCGAGGCGCAGCAGCTCGGCGCGGGCCTCGCGCTGCCGGGCGAGCGCGTCGGCGATGGTCTCCCCCCGGCCCGAGCGGATCTCGATCTCCGAGGAGATCAGCTCACCGGTGACCGCCTGGGCGAGCACCGGATCGGCCTGGGCCGCCTCGCTCAGTTCCTCGAATCGCTGGACGAGCGAGTGGGTGTCGGGATCGAGGATATGGAACTCCTCCTCGATCCCGACCGTGAAGTCCTCGGAGGCCTCGAAGACCTCGCGGGCGCGGACCATGTCGAGCATCGCGCGGTGAAGCTACGTTAGGTAGAAGTAGAGGGCGTGCAGCAGGTCGACGGCCGGGCTCGAGGTGTGCACGGTTACCCCGGGCGGCACCGCCAGCAACGCGTCCGAGTAGTTGAAGATGATCCTGACGCCGGCCTCGACGAGGTCGTCTGCGACCCCTTGGGCGGCTGAGGTGGGGACGGCCAGCACGCCGACGACCACGCCCTCCTGCTCGACGACCTCGGCGATGCGCGCGTAGCCGCGGACGGTGAGCTCCCCGTCGGAGCCGATCGCCTGGCCGACCTTCTCGGGGTCCGGGTCGAAGACCGCCACCACCCGAAAGCCGTGCTCGGCGAAGATCCCCGAGCCCGCGATCGCCTGGCCGAGGTGGCCGGCGCCGAACAGCGCGATGTTGTGCTGGCCGCTCGTGTGCAGGATGCGGCGAATCTGCGCCAGCAGCGCGTCGACGTTGTAGCCGACGCCGCGCTTGCCGAACTTCCCGAAGCCCGAGAGGTCCCGCCGGATCTGGGTCGAGTTGACGTGCGTGTAGTCGGCGAGCTCCTGCGAGGAGATCGTCTCGCGACCCATCTTGCGCGCCTGGGTCAGCACCTGCAGATACCGCGATAGGCGCGCCGCGACGCCGAGCGAGAGGCGGTCGAGGCCCGACTCGGTCAGTCCGAAACCACCCGTGTGGGGCTCCTTGAGCGTCACGCGGTCACTCTATCGAGCGTCCGGACGAGCTCCTCGGCCCCGAATCGCAGTTCGAGCACCTCATCGCCGTCGATCGCGACCACGGGGATCCGCTCGCCGTAGCGGCGGGCGAGCTGCGGATCGAGCGAGATGTCGACCTCCTCGAGTGCGAAGTCGCGCCGGCTGCGGGCGACGGCCACCGCGGTCCGAGCCTCCTCGCAGAGGTGGCACCCCGGCCTGCCGTAGAGCGTGACCCGAGTCATGCCGCCGCGGTCGTCGCCGGGACCGCGGGCCGGGCGGAGGCGTCGAGGCCGAGGTACTCGGGATAGGGCAACGGCTCGAGGAAACGGGCGGCGGCGGCGATCATGGCGGCGTTGTCGGTGCAGAGCGCGAGCTCGGGCGCCCACAGCGCCACGCCCCGGGTCGCGCTGAGCTCCTCGGCACGCCGCCGTAGCTCCGAGTTGGCCGCGACGCCTCCGCCGAGCGCGAGCCGGTCGAGCCCCTCCCGGTCGAGCGCCTGCTCGGTGCGTGCGGCCAGCGCGTCGACGATCGCCCGCTGATAGGAGGCGGCGAGGTGGGGGCGACGACGCTCGGCCTCCTCGGGACCCAGCTCCCGGATCCGGTAGAGGAGCGACGTCTTGACACCGCTGAAGCTGAAGTCGAGACGGGCGCCGGCATCTCCTCCGCCCGGCAGCGAGCGCGGAAAGTCAAAGGCGCTCGGATCGCCCTCATGCGCGAGGCGGTCGATCGCCGGGCCGCCCGGGTAGCCGAGGTCCAGCAGGCGCGCGCCCTTGTCGAAGGCCTCGCCGGCGGCGTCGTCGAGCGTCTGGCCGAGGACGCGATAGGAGCTCGGCTCGTCCACCCGGGCGATGAAGCTGTGGCCGCCGCTCGCGACGAGGCAGATGTACGGCGGCTCGATCGGGTCGGGCTCGAGCGTGCTCGCCACGGCGTGCCCGTGCAGGTGGTCGACGGGGACGAGTGGGAGTCCGCGCGCCGCCGCCAGCGCCTTGGCGCTCGACACGCCGACGAGCAGTGCGCCGATCAGGCCGGGGCCGCGGGTCACCGCGACTCGCTCGACCTCCTCGAGCCGCACGTCCGCGCGCTCGAGCGCGTCGCTTGTCACCGCGTCGACGAGCTCGAGATGGCGTCGCGACGCGATCTCGGGGACCACGCCGCCGTAGCGCTCGTGCAGGAGGCCCTGCGAGGCCACGACGTTCGAGCGAACCTCCCCCGCCGCGGTGACCACCGCGGCGCAGGTGTCGTCGCAGCTCGTCTCGAGGGCGAGGATCACTTCACTCCCCGGCCGTGCGCCACATGATCAGGGCGTCCTCGCGGTTGTCGTGGTAGTAGCCCGGCCTGCGGCCGGCGGGGCGGAAGCCGAGGCGCTCGTACATGGAGACGGCGGCGAGGTTCGAGGGCCGCACCTCGAGCGTGTACCTCTGACCGGGGCGGTCGGCCCGGGCGAACAGGGCCGCCATCAGGGCGGTGGCGATGCCGCTGCGGCGGCGCTCGGGCTCGACCGCGATGTTCATCACGTGCCAGACCGTGTCATAACGCGAGCACACGAGGTAGCCGACGAGCCGCCGGCCGCGCAGGGCGGCGAGGCAGATGCCCGACGGCTTCGACAGCTCGAGCCCGAACATGGCGAGCGACCAGGGCGCCGTGAACGCGCGCCGCTCGATGACCATCACCTGGGGCAGGTCGGCGAGTGAGAGACGCCGGATGGTGAGCGGCTCGGTCTCGGTCGCGGCGGGCTGAGTCATGGTCGCGGAGTCTGCTGCGGAAGGACGGCGTCGGGCATGCGCAGGTAGTCGGGGAGGACGGCCTCGGGCGCCACCGGCGCCACCTGCGCCCCCAGCCGGCAGACCGCCAGCGCGTGGACGACGTGGTCGGGAGAGTCGTCGGGGGGAATCCGAGCCCCGGCGGCCTCGAGCTCCCTTCGGTAGCGTATCGCGCCGTCGCCGGCGGCCAGCGGGGTGAGCCCGGTAGCCCGTACGCACTCGGCAAGCGCCTCGGGCCGGGCGACGAACGGGGCCCAGCGTTCCTCGGCCTGCTCGTGGAGCGCGGCGAAGACCTCGCTGCGGCGGGCATCGAGCACCGCCAGCGCGAGCGGAGCGTCGGCCCCCGCGGCGAGCGCCGCGAGCGAGGACACCGG
>JACCUC010000182.1 GCA_013812065.1 Thermoleophilaceae bacterium
CTCGGGCCGAGGCCGGGGCGGCGGCGTGACCGTGACCTCCGCCCCGCCGCTCAGCGACCGGCCGGCCTGCCGCCGCCCTCCTCGTCCGAGCGCTCAACCGCTCGCGCGAGCTCTTGGGCGAGCTCGGCCCGCAGGGCGTTGATGGTCGCCTCGTCGGCCGAGGAGGCGGACGCGTCGTCGTCCTCGGTCCCAGCCCGGCGTCGCTTGAGGGCGCGGGAGAGGGCCGCGGGAAGGCCGCCGCGCCCCGCGGGAGCGGTACGACCGACCTGCCCGGCGGCCACCCTCGCCCGATCGGCGAGCGCGGGAGGAGGGCGCCGTCCCCTCAGCCGGTCACGCCACGTCACCCCTGCTCCTCCCCGATCGAGATCCTTCGTCTGCTCTCAGGGCAGGAGGGCATCGCGCCCGGCATGGTCGCGCGGCGAGCGGACGCCCGATAAGGCGAGGAAGCTCACAGCCGCAGCGTCCCCTCCACGAGCACGACGACGTCGCCGCCGACGCGCACGCGATCTCCCTCGATCGCGGTCTCGATCCGGCTCGGGCGCCCCATCTCCACGCCCTGGGCGATCTCCAGGGTGCTCACGCCCCGCCGCTCGGCGAGCATGGCGAGTAGAGGGCCGGCCGCCGATCCGGTCGCCGGGTCCTCGCCGCCGTGGAAGAAGCCCCGGGCGCGCGCCCGGCGACGGTCGGGCTCCCACCACGCGAGGTAGAGGACCGTGGCCCCGAGCGGCTCGAGCAGGGCGGCGAGCGCGCTCGGATCGAAGCTCGCGCGGGCGAGGGCCGACGGGTCGGCGACCGGGGCGATCACGTTCGCCATTCCGGTCGAGACCACCCGGGGCGACAGTCCGGCGTCCGCATCGGCGGCGGTGAGACCCGCGGCGGCGAGCGCGGAGGCGGCCTCGACCTCCGGCCCGAAGACGGCGGGCTCCTGCAGCATCGACGCCCGCCCGCTCGTTGCGGCGAGGGCGAGCTCGACGTCGACCGGCTGGAGCCCCGCGCCGGTCTGCTGGGTGAGCTGCGCCCGCTCGAGCCCCCGTTGCCGGGCCACCGCCACCGCGGTGCCGAGTGAGGGGTGTCCGGCGAACGGCAGCTCTCCGGCGACCGTGAAGATCCGGTTGCGGTAGTCGGCGCCGGCGGCGGTCGCGGTCTGGACGAACGTGGTCTCCGACAGGCGCGTCTCGCGGGCGATGCCGAGCATCGTCTCCTCGCCGAGTGCGTCGGCGTCGTGTATCACCGCGAGCCCGTTTCCCTCGAGCGGGGTCGCGGTGAAGACGTCGAGCAGCGTGTAGGGGAAGGCGGGCAGGCGCTCGGCCTCAGGCCGGATCGGGCATCGGGCCGCCTCGTCCGCCGGCGAGCCGAGCTTCGCCTCGAAATCCTCGCCCCAGACGGGCGGCTGACGTGGAGAGCTCGGAGATCGCCATGGCGTGTGGATCGTCGCCGCGCGGCGGCCGAGCGAAACGTCCAGTGCCGGCCCGGCGTGCTCGGCGACGAGCCGACTAGGATGGCGAGCCGTGCGCGCCGCCACCGTCCGCGACGGCGAGGTCGTAGTCGAGGAGCACCCAGATCCCGAGCCGGGCGCCGGCGAGCTGCTCGTGCGCGTCCGCGCCGCCGGCCTGAACGGGGCCGACATGCTCCAGCGCCGCGGTCGCTATCCGGCTCCGCCGGGCTCCCCGCCCGACATCCCCGGGCTCGAGCTCGCCGGCGAGGTCGCCGCCCGCGGTCGGGGCGCCGAGCGCTTCTCCGAGGCTGATCGGGTGATGGCCGTGGTCGGCGGTGGGGGCCAGGCCGAGCTCTGCGTGGTGCACGAGCGGGCCGCCATGCCCGTCCCCGACGCGCTCGACTGGCCGCGCGCCGGGGGCACGCCCGAGGTCTTCGCCACCGCCGACGACGCGCTCTTCTCCCAGGCGGGGCTCGAGCCCGGCGAGCGACTGCTCGTCCACGGCGCGGCCGGCGGCGTCGGCACGGCGGCCGTCCAGCTCGGGCGCGCGGCGGGCGCGCGCGTGACCGCGAC
>JACCUC010000227.1 GCA_013812065.1 Thermoleophilaceae bacterium
CCTCCGGAGGAGGAGGCCCCGCCGAGCGAAGAGGATCTCTTCCCCTAGGCCCCGGCCGCGGCGAAGGCGGTCGTACAATCGACTGGCCCGGGGGCGTGGTCCAGTGGTTAAGACGCCGGCCTTTCAAGCCGGAGATCACGGGTTCGATCCCCGTCGCCCCTATCGCGTGCCCACCGCCGTGGGCGCGGCTTCGGCGTGCCGGCCTCGGCCGAGGTAGCCGGCGACCGCTCCGAACGCGAGGATCCCGAGCACCAGACCCGCGGTGTGGTTCAGCAGCATTCCGACCGCCCCGGCCACGACGCCGCTCGCGAATGCGGCGCCCAGCGTGAGACCGAGGCGGAGCGACATCAGGACTCCCGTCAGCAGCGAGCACACGACCCAGGCGAGAGGGCCGACGATCGCGCCGTTCTCGCGGAAGAAGCCCGCGGGCAGCGGCGCCACGAGCAGGAGCACGAAGACGGCAGCGACCGCCACCGTCTGCAGCAACGCGGCGCGCCAAGCGAGCGATCTGTCCACCGACGCGAGGCTAGCCGCGGCGGCTGAGCGGCCGGCGCTGCGCGACGGATACCCTGACCCTCGCCGGGCGGTTAGCTCAGCTGGAAGAGCGCCTGCCTTACAAGCAGGAGGTCGCCTGTTCGAGCCAGGCACCGCCCACTCTCAGAACGCCTGCATCCGCGCACTCCGTTGGATATGGCTCTCCACGCGGGGAGGTAACGGCGCCCCAGTGGCGTATTAGCCCTCGGTGACTGACGCACCGGCAAGAAGGCACACACCCGCCATGGCCAAGGTTTCGGGAACGTCCGCTCTCGCGGTTCGCCCACGCCCGGCGCCGGGCAAGCGCCCGCCCCCAAGGCCTCGAGTGGTCGTCGGGATACTGCTCGTCGCGCTCGCTCTGGCCGCGGGCGCCGGGTACGCCATCGGGCATTCCGGCGGGCCGACTGTCTCGGCGGCGGAGCGCGAGGGCTCTGAGGGGGGTCGGGCGGCCGGGTCGCGCGCCGGAGCCGTGCGCGGCTTTCGGACCGGCTACGCCGAGGGAAGGAGCGCGGGCCATCGAGCATCGTATGGCCGCGCGTATCGCGGGGCGGTCGGGGAGACGCAGTGACGCCTCACCTCCGGCGCCTGACTACGGCGGTCGCCGTCCTCCTCACCGCCGTTTCTCTCATCGCGTTCGGCATCGGCCGGGCGACGAGGCCGAGCGACGCCGAGACGACGGCATCGCGGTCGAGGAGCGAGCTCACGGCGTTCAGAGCGGCGGAACACCAGGCTTTCCTCCGCGCTAAGGAACGTGGGTACGCCGCCGGCCTCATCAACGGCAGCGCCGCCGGGCGCCGCGCCGGCGAGGCGCGGGGTCAAGCGATGCGAGCCGCGACCCTGACCGCCGCCACAGCACACACCCACTCGCACATCCACCCCGCGCCCAGCACGGACGGAGCCGAAGAGGACTGCTGTCCAGCCTCTTCCGCCGGGTCGCTGATTTATGCGCAGGACGGGTCGACGGGCGACGGTGAGGACTCGTCTCAAGCGATGCTGGCGAGCGAGGACGCCGACTCGTCGCGGGGGACGTCGACGAACAGCGACGGGGACGCGGCCGATCAGTCCGACTCCTCCTCGTGGCAGACCGACCCCGACACCACCGTCACCGCAAGCGCCGAGCCCGCCGCCACAGCGCGGAGGCCTCGGGCGGGCGAGGCTGGCTCGGCTGAGGTGAACGAGGCAGGTGGGGCCGCCGACGATGCGGACTACGTCGAGGACGCCGAGGAGACCTCCGACGACGAAGACACGGATGAGGCCTGCGACGCCGAAGAGGCGGAAGAGGCGGACGAGGCGGACGACGCCGAAGACACGGACGGTGCGGACGGCGCGGACGACGCGGACGGCGCGGACGGCGCGGACGGCGCGGACGAGGATTACGACACCGACGAGCCGGACGAGCCGGACGAGGACTACGACGCGGACACCTCCCCAGGAAGCGCCTTCAGCGAGAGATGAAGCTATCGGTTCGCGAGCTGGACGACCTCTGGGGCGGTAACGCCTGACACGATCATAGGAGCCACGGGACGACGACCACGAGATTGCTACCGCGGCCCTTCGTGGATCTACGGCGCCCACCGCGCCGGCCGCATGGGCAGCCCGGCGGCGAGGGCACGTTCCTCGACCCAGCGAACCGCGGAGCGATCGCACAGCGAGGAGGTTTAGGTGGCGCCAGGGGCGGGCTCGCGAAGCAAGGCTTCGGCGGCCGCCGGAGGGTGTCCCGTGTCCGGACGGGGCCGCGCGGAGCGATGCGACGAAGGTCGCCAAGCTCTTACCCACTGGAACCTGATCTAGCTCGTATCAGCGTGCGTCAGACTTCCTGTGATGCACCGCCGCTCTGCCCCCAGCGTCAAGGCCGGCAAGGTCCAGAGGCAGAACAACTGGGCCCTGGACCCCGGGGACTACTATCGCGTCCCGCAGCGCATCCCCGTGGTCGACCGGCGGCGGCCGGGGCGAGGTTACCGGCACCTGCTTCGCCGTGCCGATGTCGAGCGCTTCATAGCGCTCCTCCCCGACTGGGACGAGCTCTCTCGGGGGCTCGACGCCGTCGTCCTCGCCCCGGGGAGCCACCACCGCTACGGCTACCACAGCAACGGGGTGGTGCACGTCTGTGCCTGGCCGACCCAGCTCTGGAGTACCACCGACGTCGCGATCTACGAGCTGACCGGTCGATGCTTGAGCGCCTTTCCGTCCCGGTCGAGCGGCGGGGCCGGGAGGTCCTCCTTCGCTGGACGAAGCCGACGGCCCGGGCCTTCCAGCTACTCGACGTCTTCCTCCACGAGCTCGGCCACCACCACGATCAGATGACTACCCGCTCCCGGCGCGAGGCGGCCCGCGGCGAGCCCTACGCCGAGGAGTACGCGCGCCGGCACGGCCGGGCAATCTGGGAGGCCTACCTCAACGCCTTCGGGCTATAGGCCCTGGCCTTCGCTCCGCGTCCTACAGCCAGGCGCTCCTGCGCACCGCTCAGGAGCCGCTGCCCCCGTGGAGCGCATCCGGTTCCGACCGGACACCCGTATGACGGACGGCAGGTGCGCACGTGCCGTCAGGTCAGTTCTCGTACGTGCCGATCACACGGGCCTGCTCGACTACGTGGTCGCGGATTCGATCGAGCAGCTCAGAGCGGCTGAGGCCCGGCCCCGCGTCGATCTCCACGTCGAGGGCGTAGAGCCAGAAATAGTAGTGGTGGACACCGTGTTTCTCGGGCGGCGCGGGACCGTTCCAGCCTGAATTTCCGAAGTCGTTCTGGCCCTCGACGAACTGGTCGCCGCCTCCCTCACGAAGGCCGGACTCACCGACGGGTATCCCGTAGAGGACCCAGTGGGTGAAGCCATCGGGTAGGGGCGCGTCGGGATCGTGACAGATCAGCGCTAGCTGACGAGTGCCATCGGGCACGCCGCTCCATCGCAGCTCGGGCGACACGTCTTCGCCCGACCCGGCGTAACGGTCGGGGATGCTTGCCAGGGGGTCGAACGCGGGGGTGGAGATCTCGAGTTCAGCGAACATGCCTGTGGACTACCCGCAATCGGCTCCTGCATACACGAAGACAATCGCGCGCGGCCCGGTTTAGACCCGCTGGAAACCTTCACGGCCCCCTCGGACCCGGCGCAGGCGCTGACTCACGGATGAAGGCCGCGACCTCGTCCGGGGAATCCGAGAGCATCAGCAGGTGCGCGTATTCCTTTGCCTCGGCCACGAGTGTCGGGTAGATACCGACGCCGCTCGAGGGCTCGTAGCGATGATGGCCCAGGAATGCCATCGGGCTCCGGTGGTCGAACGTCGCGTAGTGGTTCTGGGCTGCGTCCATGAAGACCTCCTGCACGGTCCCCGCCGACCCCTCTGCGAACACGATGCCGTGAAGGCAGATCGCCAGCAGCCCGTCCTCGCGGATGCTGTTCGAGAAGTACTTCGCGATGTAGGAGCCGAACAGGTTGATGGGCTCGAAGCCATAGAACCAAGTGGGTACGGCCAGGCTTATCCGACCGCCGGGGAACGCTGCGCGCACGTCCTCGGCGGCGAGTTGATAACCCGGGTCGTCGAGCGAAGGCGCGCGTTGCAGCAGATCGAGCGCCGTATCGAGCGCCGCTTCGCTTCGGTCACTGAGATACGCCCCGAGGTTACCCGCCTCCATGATGCCGGGGCCTCCACCGGTCACCAGGAGGTGGTCTCTACCGAGCAGCCACCCGACGCGGGCAGCTCGCACATAGGCCTCGGAGTCCCGCGTCTTTGCGTGTCCGCCCATGATCCCGACGATCCGCTGGTTGAGACGAGCCTCAGGCGACTCGCCGATCAGATCGCCGAGGGCGTCGTCGATCGCAAAGTCGTGAAGTCGCTGGGCCAGGGCCTCCGCGACGTCGGGTAGATGTTTCCCCGCGCTGACGTACCACCCATGGATGTGGCGGTCCCTGCTCTGCCAGGCGTTTCCCCACCGGCACCTCTCCGTCAGCTCCGCGGGCGTGTAGAGGCTCTTGCGGTACGGGTCGTAGGGCCGATCGGCGAACCGCGGGAAGACGAGCGCCCCCGCTTCTGAAGGTTCGCCTGGACGCGGTCGGAGGGAAACCTACAGCCGAGAAACAGGGTCGAGCGGACGTCGACACTGTCCCAGTCCACCTCAGCAGCGGTGAGGTCGACGCCTTGCACGGCGACCTCTCGGAGGTCGCCGCCATGCTCGATGAAGGCCTCGAGCGTCTCGATCTCTCTCACGTTCCGGCGATGAGGTGGTCGTTTGAGTCCGCTCATTGCAGGTCACCCAGGGGGTACGACCGCCTCCCCGCTGGCGGCTGGAGAGGCCCTCAGCGACGCGCTCAACGGATCCGCTGACCGACCCGGAGCAGGCCGCGTTCGACTCGGAGATTCGGTCGCTGCGCGCCCGCCTCAACTATTCGCAGATCGCCTCGCGCGGCGAGCGCCCGGCTCGCCTTCGTCCAGACGTTGCTTGGCGTGATCGTCCGCCTGGCCAAGCATACGTCGCTGCGCTCGAGGCAGAGCAGTAGCCCGAAGCGCCGTCGGGCTACTGCGCCGAGCCGCCCAGAGACTCCGAAGAACGCCGCGTGGCGAGCCCTTCCTCGGGCCCTTGATGGAGCGCCAAAACGGACGCAGGCGTCGTGGACTCGTACCGTTTCGAGCCCAACCGAACGAGCATGTCGATGAAGCTGAGCGTCCGGGTGTGCCAGGCCCGGTCTTCGCGGGCCATCCGAGCGGCGTAGATCCCGGCGAACTCGCAGTCGACAAGATCGATACGGTCGCGACGCCGGAAGCGGAGCGCCCACGGGAGGCGCCAGCGACGCACGGACTGAGCCTGGCGCGCCCAGATCCGGCACATCTCCGCCCGGCGCTCGGCGAGCTTGTCGTCGCGGCGGGTATGGAGGACGGTGGCGGCGTAGCGGTGGAGGTCCTGCCGCAGGTCGTCGTCGAGGTGGTCGTTGTATCCCCACAGGAAGGCCCCGATCGCCGGGTCCACGCAGTGCACGCGATCCGAGAAGTACCCATCGAGCATCGCGGCGACAGAGAGGGGAGCTCCATGACGCACACTCCGTCCTCGGGCGAGCGGTGCTTCCCCCTCGAGAGCCGGACGGTCTGGTAGTTCTCGGCAACGGCGCTCACTATGAGCACCGTTGCCTCCAGAGCACTTACCCAAACTGGGCGTTTCGTCAGAGCCGCGGAGACAAGTGTCCGGTGGAGCCGTGGGCGACGCAGGAATGGCAGAACCCGACATGCGCGCTTGACAGACGCCCTGGGTCGAGCCGTACGTCGACGAGATTTTGCTGAGGGCTCCTACGAGGTGGTGGAGGAGGTCCCGACATAGAATCCACTTTCCGACACGAGTCCTGATCGCCTCGAACCAGGAGAACAGAATGGACCTTCAGTCGCTTCAGCAGCCGCTCAAGGAACGCTACCGCGCCGATCCCGCGGCGTCCCGGATCACCCTGACCGCACGAGGGAGCCAGGTGGCAGAGGAACCGGTCAGCTGTTCGGTCGATCTCGGAAGAGCCATCCAGGAGGCTCAGGCTCACGCCGGAGTGGGAGGTCCGGGGACGGCTGCCTGCTCCGGCGATCTGCTGCTCGGGGCGCTGGCCGCCTGCGCTCAGATCACGTGTCAGATGGTGGCAGCGTCGATGGGGCTCGCCGTCGGTCGCCTGGAGGTTGTGGTGGAAGGTGACCTCGATTTGCGCGGAACCCTGGGCATCGACCGGGAGGCGTCGGCGGGTTTTGAGGCGATCCGGATTCGGTTCGAGGTTGACGCACCAGAGGCATCCGAGCGTCAGTTGTCGAAGCTGGTCGAGAAGACCGAGCGCTACTGCACGGTCCTCCAGACCTTGACCGAGGCGCCGGAGATCGAGACCGAGCTGATTGCTGCCTAGCGCTTGCAACCGCCGGAACCTTGGCCAGAGGCCTGGCGTGGGGGGGGGGTGCGACCTCGTCGTCCGCGCGAGAGGTTGCAACGCTCTCCCGCTGGGAAGAAAGGTAAGAGGTGCGACAGGGCAGCGATGAGCGATAGTCCCGATTCGCCACACGTTGGGCCGGCCGAGGCGTCAAGGACTGGACCACCGCAGAGCGACCGGGCCGAAGAAGGCCAGCTGGCGCGATTTCACGCGAAGGTCAGGCGACAGAGGCTCGTCCGACCGCAGGGAGGACGGCTGCTCGCCGGCGTGCTTGCGGGACTCGCGCGACGAGTCGGGATCAGCCCGTGGGCAGCCCGGGCGATCTTCCTCCTCTCCCTGCTCCTACCCGGTCCGCAGTTCTTGGCCTACGGGGTGCTGTGGATCGTGATGCCGAACGAGCGCTGAGCCTCTTCGCCCTTCCGTCGCGGAAAGAGGCAAGCCGGCGTCAGCGCTCGAGCTCCTCGACCGCCTTCGCGGCCCCGCGCGAGCGACGAACCTGCCACCGTAGAGCGGCCGCGCCGCCGAGCCCCGCAACCACGATGATCGCGACGGCGACGTAGGCGAGCGGTGAGCTGAGGTTGTCGAGCGAGCCCCCGAGGGCGGTGTAGGCAAAGGCCCTGGGAGCGGCCCCGACGGCGGTCCCCGCGGCGATGTGCCACGTACGGACGTGCGAGAGGCCGGCGGCATAGGACACCGGCGCGTCCGGGAGTACGGGCGCCAGGCGGAGGGTCACGACCGCCCAGAAACCGTGTCGCTCGAGCCAGGCGGCCGTCCCGCGGTAGCGCCGCCCCCCGAGCCGGTCCATGCCCTCCCGTCCGGCCCGGCGGCCGACGTTCAGTTCGATGACCGCCGAGCAGATCGATCCGGTCAAGGTCACCGCGGTCCCGAGCACCGGCCCGAACAGGAGTCCACTCGCGCCCGCGAGCAGCGGTCCTGGGACGAAGCCCGCGTGCAGGGCGGTCGCCGTGGCGAGGAACGCGATCGGTGCCGCCCAGCCCCAGGGCTCGATCCACGCCTGCACCCGCTCGGGCGAGGGCACTCGGTTGGCGACCAGGAGGAAGAGTGCGAGCAGCGCGGCCAGCAGCAGCGCCAGGCGGGCGCGGGGTCCGAGGCGCAGCGGGGAAAGCGTCCTCGATTCGCCCGCGCGCAACGCCACGACGGGGCTACGCGCGCAGGAGCTTCTTGTAGGTGATCCGGTGTGGGCGGTCGGCCTCAGGGCCGAGCTCCGCCCGCCTCGCCTCCTCGTAGGCGTCGAAGTTGCCCTCGAACCAGCGCGCTTGGGACTCGCCCTCGAAGGCCAGCACGTGGGTGGCGATGCGGTCGAGGAACCAGCGGTCGTGGGAGATCACAACGGCGCAGCCCGGGAAGGCGAGCAGCGCCTCCTCGAGCGCGCGCAGGGTGTCGACGTCGAGGTCGTTGGTCGGCTCGTCGAGGAGGAGGAGGTTGCCGCCCCGGCGCAGCAGCTTGGCCAGGTGGACGCGGTTGCGCTCCCCGCCTGACAGCGAGCCGACGGCCTTCTGCTGCTCGCCGCCCTTGAAGTTGAAGCTGCCCACGTAGGCGCGCGAGGGGAGCTCGCGGCCGCCTACGACGATGTGGTCGGCGCCGCCCGAGATCTCCTCCCACACGGTCCTGTCGGGCTCGAGCGCCTCGCGGCTCTGGTCGACGTAGGCGAGGTCCACCGAGTCGCCGACGCGCAGGGTGCCCGAGTCGGGTACCTCCTCGCCGGCGATCATGCGAAAGAGCGTGGTCTTGCCGGCCCCGTTCGGACCGATCACCCCGACGATCCCCCCGGGCGGCAACGAGAAGGAGACGTCCTCGAACAGCAGGCGGTCGCCGTAGCCCTTGGCGAGGCCGTCGGCCTCCACGACGACGTCGCCGAGCCGCGGTCCGGCGGGGATGCGGATCTGGGCCTGCTCGACCTTGGAGGCGGCGTCCTCGGCGACGAGCGCCTCGTAGGCGCGCACGCGGGCCTGGGGCTTGGCCTGGCGCGCCCGCGGGCTCAGCCGCACCCAGTCGAGCTCGCGCGCGATCGTCCGCTGGCGGGCCCGGTCCTGGCGCTCCTCGGCCGCGAGCCGCACCTGCTTCTGCTCGAGCCAGCTCGAGTAGTTGCCCTGGTAGGGGATCCCGCGACCGCGGTCGAGCTCGAGGATCCAGCCGGTGACGTTGTCGAGGAAATAGCGGTCGTGGGTCACGGCCACGACCGTGCCCGGGTAGTCGCGCAGGTGGCGCTCGAGCCATGCCACCGAGAGCGCGTCGAGGTGGTTGGTGGGCTCGTCGAGCAGCAGCAGGTCGGGCTGGCGCAGGAGCAGGCGGCAGAGGGCGACGCGTCGCCGCTCGCCGCCCGAGAGCGTCTCCACGTCGGCGTCCGCGGGCGGCAGGCGCAGGGCGTCCATGGCCTGGTCGAGGCGGGAGTCGAGGCTCCAGGCGTCGAGCGCGTCGATCCGCTCCTGGACGGTCGCCATCTCCTCGGCCGTCTCCTCCGAATAGTCGGCGGCGAGCGCGTTGAA
>JACCUC010000230.1 GCA_013812065.1 Thermoleophilaceae bacterium
GCGGTGGTGTGGCGGTCCGGGAGCCCGCGGGCTGCGCCGGGGCCGGCGGCTGGACCCACGCCCGACCCGACCGCGCCGACGGCTGCGCAGCGCCCGGTCACGACGAGGCGCCGCCTGCGCTGGATCGGCCTCGCCTTTGTGCCCTCGAGCCTGATGCTCGGGGTGACGAGCTACATGACCGTCGACCTCGCCCCCGTGCCGCTCCTGTGGTCGGTGCCGCTGTCGCTCTACCTCGTCTCGTTCATCGTCGCCTTTGCCCCGGGGGCTCGCAACGAGCGGCGCCACCGCCGGCTCGTCCTGATCCTGCCGGCGGCCGCCCTGCTCCTGTCCCTGCTCATCCTGCTCGAGGCCCGCGAGCCTCTGTGGGTGATCATCCCCGTGCACCTCACGGGCTTCCTGGTGGCGGCGCTCGTCTGTCACGGCGAGCTCGCGCGTGACCGCCCGGCCGCGCGGTCGCTGACCGAGTTCTACATCTGGATCGCCGTCGGCGGGGTACTCGGCGGTGTATTCAACGCGCTGGTCGCGCCCGTGCTGTTCGACTCGCTCACCGAGTACCCGTTGGTCATCGCCCTCGCCTGCCTGTGCCTGCCGCGCAGGGCGGGGCGCTTCCCGGCCGGTCCGCAGACCCGGTGGCTCGACTTCGCCGCGCCGGCGCTGCTCGGCGCCGTGGTCGCGACGATCCTCGCCCTGGCGAACCGGGCCGGACCCGAGCTCGAGCTCGCCGGCCGGGGGTTTGCCCTGAGCGTGGCCGCGGGCGTCGCGCTCAACTTCGCGCGCCGGCCGCAGCGCTTCGCGCTGTCGGTCGGGGCGATCCTGCTCGCCGGCGCCCTGCTGGCCCCGGGCGACCGCGTGCTCTACCAGGAGCGCAGCTTCTTCGGGGTCAACCGGGTCGAAGCCGAGCCGGGTGGATTCCACCGCCTCGTCAACGGGACGACCACCCACGGGGGCCAGTACCTCTCCCCCGGCCGGGCGCTCACGCCGACCACCTACTACCACCCCACCGGCCCGATCGGGCAGTTCATGACCACCGTCCCGCGCGCGGGCCGGACCGACCGGGTGGCGGTGCTCGGCCTCGGCGGCGGGGGCATGGCCTGTCATGCCCGCGCGGGCGAGCGCTGGACCTTCTACGAGATCGACCCGACCGTCGAGCGCATGGCCCGCGACCCGCGCCTGTTCACCTACATGCGCGACTGCCCGGGGCGTCGCGACGTCGTTCTCGGCGACGCGCGCCTTTCCCTCGCGGGCGCGCGGGACCACTCCTACGGCCTCATCGTCGGCGACGTCTTCAGCTCCGACGCGATCCCGGTGCACCTCCTCACCCGCGAGGCGATTCGCCTCTACCGCTCGAAGCTGACGACCGACGGAGTGCTCGCTTTGCACATCTCGAATCGCTATCTCGACCTCGGGCCGGTGGCCGCCGAGCTCGCCCGTAATGCGGGGCTGGCCTGCCTTTCGCAGGACGAGCCGGCGGCCGCGGCCAGGCGGGTGCCGGGCAAGGCCGCCGCGCACTGGGTGCTGATGACACGCAGACCCGATCGGCTCGGCCCGGTGGCCTCCGATCCGCGCTGGCGGCCCTGTCGTCGCGAGCCCGGCGCCGCGTTGTGGACCGACGACTTCTCGAACATCGTCGAGGCGCTCGACCTGCGGATCGTTCCCGCGGGTGGCGGGGAGAAGGTCGAGCGAGCGAGCTCGGGGCGATAGGGTCCGCTTCCACCATGCGCGCAATCGCTCTCAGCGAGTTCGGCGGCAACGACCGCCTCGAGCTGACCGACGTCGAGGACCCCAAGGTCGGCCCGGACTTCGTGCTCATCCGCGTGCGCGCGGCCGGACTGAACCCGGTGGACTGGAAGCTGCGCGAGGGATCGCTCGAGGGCGCGTTCCCACACGTCTTCCCGGTCGTGCTCGGATGGGACGCCGCCGGCGTGGTCGAGCAGGTCGGCCCGGCGGTGACCGGTGTCGGCCCCGGCGACGAGGTGTTCGCCTACTGCCGCAAGCACTTCGTGGGCGAGGGGACCTACGCCGAGTACGTGAGCGTGCCCGAGGACTTCGTCTCCCGCAAGCCCGAGGCGATCGACTTCGTGCACGCGAGCGCCGTGCCGCTCGCCGGGCTTACCGCCTTCCAGGCCATCGTCGAGGCGACCGCGGTGCGGGCGGGCGAGACCGTGCTCGTGCACGGCGCCGCCGGAGGCGTGGGGGCCTTCGCGGTGCAGATCGCCCGCGCCCGGGGAGCACAGGTGATCGGCACGGCGACGGCAGCGAAGCACGAGTTTCTGAAGGATCTCGGCACGACCGAGGAGATCGACTACAGCCAGGTCGACTTCGTCGAGGCCGTGCGCGAGTCGCGGACCGACGGGGTCGATGTGGTCTTCGACCTGTTCGGCGGCGAGACGCTGTGGCGAAGCGTCGACGTCGTCGCGGACAGCGGGCGGATCGTCTCGCTCGCCGACCCGCTGACCGACGACCACTACCACGTGCGCGGGATCACGCCCACGTACGTGTTCGTGCGGCCGAGCGGGAGCCAGCTCGCCGAGCTCGCGCGGTTGATCGACGGCGGCGAGATGCGGGTCGAGCTCGAGGCGAGCTATCGGCTGGAGGACGCGGCGCAGGCGCTCGAGCGGCTCGAGACGGGGCGGGTACGAGGAAAGCTGGCGCTCGAAGTGGGCTAGGAGGCGGGCGGCGCAGACGGGCAGCGCGGGCCTCCGGCTGGTGGAGCTACCCCTCCTCCGCCGGTGGCCGCCGGCGCTCCGCCTTGCGCGCGCCCGTCCGCCGCTTGTCCTCGAGCCGCCGCTCCCGCTCGCCCCGGCTCGGCCGTGTGGCGAGCCGCGTCGGGACCACGCGCAGCGCCCCGGCCAGGCGCTCCCGTAGGCGCTCGAGCGCGATCTCGCGGTTGCGG
>JACCUC010000233.1 GCA_013812065.1 Thermoleophilaceae bacterium
CGTCGGCGTCGAGCCGCGCCGCCGCCGTGACGATGCCCTCGACGAGGCGCTCGCGCGGGAGCTCGCGGCCGATCACCCCGGTGGATGCGAGCCCGACGCGCTCGGCGGGGAGCTCGAGCAGGTCCGCGGCGGCGGCCTGCGACTCGCGCGCGGTCACGAGGCCGCGCTCGCCGTCGGAGACGTTGGCGTTGCCGGAGTTGACGACGACCGCGCGCAGGCGGTCGAGCGCCGCCTCGGCACAGACGGCCACGGGCGCGGCGACCAGCGCGTTGCGGGTGAAGCGGGCGGACGAGGTCGTCGAGGGAGCGTCGGAGACGAGCAGGCCGACGTCGAGGGAGCGGTGCTTGATGCCGGCGGCGACGCCCGCGGCCCGGAAGCCTGCCGGCAAGGCGGTCGGCTCGAGCTCGCGGGCGTGCGCGGGACGCTCGACCCAGCGGGAGCGGAAGAAGCCGGCCGGCGGACTGGTGGGCGGCGCGGGCGCCCCGCTCACGAGGGAACCTCCTCCGTGCGCGCGGCGCGAACCGGGGCCGGCGTGCCCGTGGTAGCGACCGCACCGAGCCCCTCCTCCTCGCGAAGGCCGAGCATCAGGTTCAGGTCCTGAACGGCCTGGGAGGCCGCCCCCTTCCAGAGGTTGTCGATGGCCGCAAAGGCGAGCACGCGGCCCGTGGCGGGCTCGACGGTGGCGCAGACGCGGCACAGGTTGGTTTCGCGGACGTCGCGCACGCCGGGCGGGCTCTCGACGAGCTCGACGAAGGGCTCGCCCGCGTAGGCGTCGAGGAAGAGCTCGCGGACGTCGGCGGCGGAGAGGGCATGCTTCGGAGTCACGTAGCACGAGGCGAGCAGGCCCTGGTCGATCGGCAGCAGGTGCGGGGTGAACGTGACCGGGAAACCACGGCCTGCGAGCTCCTGGTCGAGCTCGGCGCGGTGGCGGTGCCCCTCGACCTTGTAGGCGTTGACGTTCTCGGCCACCGACACGAAATGCGTGGTGCCCGTGGCCTCGCGCCCGGCGCCCGAGACCCCCGACTTCGCGTCGACGACCGCGTCGGCGGCGACCTCCCGCAGCGGCCACAGCGCGAGCAATGCCGCCGTCGGGTAGCAACCCGGTCCCGCCACGAGATCGGCGCCGCGAACGGCCTCGCGGTGTCCGATCTCGGGCAGGCCGTAGACCGAAGCGCCGAGCAGGGCAGGGGCGGCGTGCGGGCCGTAGGCGGCCTCGTAGCGGACGCGCTCGAGCCGGAAGTCGGCCGACAGGTCGACGACCTTGAGGCCGCGCTCGCGTAGCTGCGCAACGACCGGCGCGGCGGCCCCGTGCGGATAGGCCACGAGCGCTGCTTCCGCGCGCTCGGCCACGCGGTCGGCGTCGAAGGCCTCGAGCTCGAGGCTCACTCGATGACGCGGGTAGAGCTGGTCGAGGCGCAGGCCGGCGTCCGAGCGCGCGGTCACGGCGACGAGGTCGAGCGACGGGTGGCGCTCGACGATCGCGGCGCACAGGGCGCCCGCGAAGCCGGCGGCGCCGACGACGGCGACGCTAGGCACGGAGCGCGCCTCCGATCTCGGCGAGGGCAGCCTCGATCTCGGAGCGCCGCGCCGCGACCTCCGCGTCGGTGAGCGTGCGGTCGGGAGCGCGGAACTCGAGGCGGAGCGCCAGCGACTTGCGCCCGGCACCGAGCTGCTCGCCTCGGTAGAGGTCGAAGATGCGGACCGAGCGCAGCAGGTCGCCCGCGCCGGCGCGCACCGCGGCCTCGATCCGGGCGGCGCTGATGCCCTCGTCCACGACGATCGCGATGTCCTGCACCACCGCGGGGAAGCTCGTCAGGTCGCGATAGCCGTCCTGCCCGCGGTCGGGCTCGAGCTCGTCGATCGCGTCGGCGTCGAGCTCGAAGGCGGCGGCCGCAGGCACTTCCCATTCGCGCGCGACAAGCGGGTGGAGCTCCCCGATCCAGCCGAGCTCGCGGCCGTCGGCGGCGCCGCGGACGGTCGCCGAGCGGCCGGGATGGAGGAACGGGCGCGCGCCCGGCTCGGCCCTCCACTCGACCCCGGCGATCGCGAGCAGCGCCTCGACCAGGCCCCTGGCGGCGTAGAAGTCGGCGACCCGGGCTTCGGCGCGCCACGTCGAAGGCGCCGCCTCGGTGAGAAGCCCGGCGAGGTGGTGGCGCTCCCGAGCGGGGAGGGCGCCGCGCGGCGCCGCTTCGGCCATCTGCACCGGGTCCGAGCCGTCGCCTCCTTCGCCGGCCCCGGCCGCCGCGTACACGTGCGCCGACTCGAACAGCCTCAGGCCCGGCCGGCCGTGCGCGGCGTTGTGTCGCGCGGCGTCGAGCAGGCCCGGCAGCAACAGTGGACGCATCACGCTCCCCTCTTCGCTCAGAGGGTTGCGGATGGCCAGCGCATCCGCCGGATCGACCCGCAGCCGGTCGAGCGCCGACGGCGACGTGAAGCTGTAGGCGACGACCTCGCTCAGGCCTCGGTCGCGCAGCGCGTCCTCGAGGCGGCGGCGCAGCCGTTGGGCGGGCCTCAGGCGCCCTACCGCGCGCCGGCGCGCGGGCAGCGTGGCCGGGAGGCGGTCGAGCCCGTGAATCCGTGCGACCTCCTCGATCAGATCGGCCTCGCGCTGGACGTCGCCGTCGCGAGACGGCGGCACGACCGCCGCGAGCCGGCCCGACCCGTCTGGAGCGACCTCGAACCCAAGTCGCTCGAGCACCGTGTGGACCTCATCCTCGGGCATCGGCTCCCCGAGCAGCGAGCCGATCCGCCCGAGACGCAGCTTCACGCGGCGCGGCGCGACCGGCCGCGGATAGGCGTCGAGCGTCCCGGGCACGAGCCGCGCCCCGCACAGCTCGACCATCAGCCTGGCCGCGAGCCGCTGGCCGGCCATCGCAAGCTCGGGATGCAGCCCCTTCTCGAAGCGCGCCGATGCCTCGGTGCGCAGTCCGAGAGCGCGCGAGGTGCGCATGATGTTCGGACCGACCCAGGTGGCCGCCTCCATCAAGACACGCGTGGTCTTCGCGGAGACCTCCGAGACCTGGCCGCCCATGACCCCGGCGATCCCGCTCGGCCCCTCAGAATCACAGACCAGGGCCACATCGGAGGAGAAGCGGCGCTCGACCCCGTCGAGGGTGGTCATCGCCTCGTCCTCGCGCGCTCGCCGGACCACGATCCGGGAGCCGCGCACCTCGTCCAGGTCGAAGGCATGGAGGGGCTGGCCGCAGGTCAGCATGACGTAGTTGGTGATGTCCACCACGTTCGAGATCGGCCGCTGGCCGGCGGCCATGAGTCGTTGCTTGAGCCACGGCGGCGAGGGCCCGACCTCCACGTCCTCGAACACGCGCGCGGTGAAGCGCAGGCAGACCTCGGTATCGGCGATCTCGACGTGCGCGTGCTCCTCGGCCCGGTCGGCTCCGGCGGGCTCGACGTCGAACGCGGTCGGGTCCTCGGCGAGCGGAGCGCCGGTCACCGCGTGGACGTCGCGCGCCACCCCGTAGACCCCCATCGCGTCGGGCCGGTTCGGGGTGATCTCGACCTCGATCAGCTCGTCGGCGATGGCGAGTGCCTCGGCCAGCGGCGTCCCCGGAGGTAGCCCGTCCTCCTCGAGGACGAGGATGCCGCTGTGGTCGGTGCCGATCCCGAGCTCGTCCTCGGCCAGGATCATCCCGCTCGAGCGTACCCCGCGCAGCTTGGCCTCACCGAGCTCGGTGCCGTCGGGCATCACGGCGCCCGGCCGCGCGACCGCCACCGTCTGTCCCCCGGCCACGTTGGGCGCTCCGCACACGATCGTCCGCGGCTCGCCGCTGCCGTCGTCGACCCGGCACACCGACAGCCTGTCGGCGTTGGGATGGCGCTCGGCGTCGAGCACCCGCCCGATCACGAACGCCGAGGGGTCGCCGACCCCCGCCCGGTGCAGCCGCTCGACCTTGATTCCGGACATGGTGAGGACGTCGGCGATCTCCGCGGCGCTCAGCCCCGGGTCGCAGTACGAGCGCAGCCAGGCGACCGGGACCCTCATGCGCCGAACTGCTCCAGCAGGCGGACATCGTTCTCCCAGAGCATCCGCAGGTCGGGCACCCCGTACTTGAGCATGGCGATCCGCTCGATGCCCATGCCGAAGGCGAAACCCTGGACGCGCTCGGGATCGTAGCCCGAGTCCTCGACGTAGCCGAGCACGTTGGGATCGACCATGCCCGCGCCGAGGATCTCGATCCACGCCTCCCCCTTGCAGGTCGGGCAGCGCTCGGACCCGACCGCGCCCGTCCCGTCGCAGACGAAGCACGAGACGTCGACCTCGACGCTCGGCTCGGTGAACGGGAAGTAGCCCGGCCGCAGCCGTACCTGGCGGCTCGGCCCGAACACCGCGCGCGCGAACTCGAGCAGCACGCCGCGCAGGTCGCCGAGGGTGATGTCCTCGTCGATCGCGAGTCCCTCGAGCTGGTGGAACATCGGCACGTGGGTGGCGTCGGGGGTGTCGGGGCGATAGACCCGGCCCGGAACGACGACGTAGATCGGAGGCCCCCCGGCCTCCATGGCGCGCACCTGCATCGGCGAGGTGTGAGTCCGCAGCAGGACCCGGTCGGAGAGGTAGAAGGTGTCCTGGGGCAGCCGCGCCGGGTGCGAGGGGGGATGGTTGAGCGCGGTGAAGTTGTAGTACTCGTACTCGACCTCGGGTCCCTCGAGCACGGTGAACCCGAGCCCCACGAAGACATCCTCGAGCTCGCGCCGGATCTCTGAGACGAGGTGCAGGTGGCCGGTGGGGAAGGCCGGATCGCCGAGCAGCGTGACGTCGACGCGATCCTGCTCGAGCCGGCGCTCGAGCTCGTCCGCCTCGAGCGAGGCCACGCGCTCGGCGATCATCTCCTCGAGCCGCACGCGCACGGCGTTGGCGGCCTGTCCCACCGCCCCGCGCTCCTCGGCGGGAAGGTCGCCGATCGAGCGCAGTGCGGCGGTCAGCTCCGACCGGCGGCCGAGATAGCGCACGCGCACGTCCTCGAGCTCCGAGGCCGCACCGGTGGCGGCCACCGCTGCCTCGGCCTCCGCCCCGAGCTCCTCGAGGCGGCGCTTGGCGGCGGGCTCAGCCATGACGGGCCATCCTAGTCCCGGAGGCGGCAAGCACCTCGCGCCGCCCGAGCTCGTACAGGGTCACGGTGGCCGCCATCGCGACGTTCAGGGAGTCGGGGCCGTCCGGGCGCAGGGGGATCTCGGCGCGGAGCGTGGCGCGCTCGCGCACCGCCCCCGGCAGACCCTCGCGCTCGGCCCCGAGGCAGACCGTCACCGGAGGCTCGAGCTCGGCGTCCTCGAGCTCGGCGATCGACCGCCCGGCGCTGCGCTCGAGCGCGAGGAGGGTGCCCTCGAGCCGCTCGGGCTCGGCCCGCCCCGGCGGGCGCGCGAAGATCGACCCCATGCTCGCGCGCACCGCCTTGGGACCGTAGGGGTCGGCGCAGCCCGGCCCGAGGATCACAGGGCCGTCGCACAGCGCGTGCGCGGAGCGGATCGCCGCGCCCACGTTTCCTGGGTCCCCGACGCCGTGCACGTACACCGAGAGCGCCCCGCCCGGCTCGGCGAACCGCTGCTCGAAGACCCCGACGACGCGCGTCCCCGACCCGAGCACGCTCACCTCGGCGAGCAACGACGCCTCGACGTCGGCGCCCGCGACGAGCAGGACCTCCGGATCGATCCCCGCCGCCGCGGCCGCCTCCACCAGGTCCTCGCCCTCGGCCACGAACAGCCCTGTCCGCCGGCGCACCCGCGGGTCGCGGAGGCGGCGGATCAACTTGAGCTTGTCGTTGTCGGGTGAGGTGATCATGGTGAGGGTCCGGGAACGAAAAGGGGCGCCACAGCGGGCGCCCCGAGAGTCGAGCCGAGCTGCCCTGCGAGGGTCAGGCAGCGGCCGCCTCGCGGGCGCACTCGACGAACCGTCGGAAGGTCTCGGCGTCGCGCACGGCGATGTCGGCCAGCATCTTGCGGTCGACCTCGATCTCGGCGAGCTTGAGCCCGTGCATGAACTGACCGTAGGTGAGTCCCTCACGGCGAGCGGCGGCGTTGATGCGGGTGATCCACAGCCGGCGGAAGTCGCGCTTGCGGTTGCGCCGGTCGCGGTAGGCGTAGGTGTCGGCCTTGAGCAGGGCCTCCTTGGCGCGCCGGTAGCTCTTGTGGGCCTCGCCGCGGTAGCCCTTGGCGCGGGCCAGGGTGGCGCGGCGCTTCTTGCGCGCGGCGACGGAGCGCTTGACGCGGCTCATCGCCCGAGCAGCCTCTCGACCCGCGGCTCGTCCGCCTTGGAGACCACCAGGTCGTTAGAGAGCCGGCGCTGGCGCTTGGCGTTCTTCTTGACGCGGATGTGGCTCGTCATGCCGTGACGGCCGCGGAGCTTGCCGCCGGCGGTGACCTTGAAGCGCTTCTTCGCGCCGGAGTGGGACTTCATCTTCGGCATGGGAACCGCTCATTGAAGCACAGACGTGAGCGCCCTCCGGTCCTTGCGCGAACATCTCCCAGTCGGGCCGCGCCGCTTCCGGACAGGATCCACACGCGTGAGCTGGAGCGGTCGTCTCAAAGCCGACCGCTCCAGATGGCCTTCAAACGCCCGGAGCGGGCCGCTGGCCGAAGCGCCTAGCTGAGACGTCACGCGCTCTCTTCGGTGCTCGAAGTAGGCCATTGGCCAAGCGTTCCTCCCTAGCCCGTCGAAGCCGCAACGACCTTGACAGCCACCGGCCGAATTGAGAAGATCGCCCGGGCGGAAGGTAGGTTCCGAACCCTTCTGTCCCTGCGAGACGCGGGTTGCCCTCCGCGCGCAGGTCGGCGCGCGAGTCGTCCACATCGGGGAGAGGCTCGGGAGAGAGAGCAGGGTGGCGGACGCGACGACGTTAGATGAGGTGCTCGAGCGCCTCAACCGGCTTGAGGAAGAGTTACCGCCCCATGACGGGGTCAGATGGTTTAACCGCCTCTACCTTCGGGTGACCGAACACGTCGCTGAGTACGTCAATGCCGTTACTCAGGCGGCACCGGGGTTTCTTGAGCGGCTGGACATCGTATTCGCAAATGTTTTCTTCGCAGCTCTCGATGCCGCGGAATCCGAGGGGACGGATCTGCCTGCGAGTTATGAGTTTCACGCGTGGAAACCGCTGTTTCTTCGGCGGTACGCTCGTGACATCGCGCCCATTCAGTTTGCACTGGCCGGTGTCAACTCCCATATCAATCATGACCTCGCGTTGGCCGTGCAGCAAGTATGTACTGAGCGCCGTGTCCGCCCTGATCGCGACGGCCCAGAATTTCAGGACTACATTGCGGTCAACAGCCTGATCAGGCGAACGGAGGAAGAGGTTGAAGTCTGGCTGCTCACTGATGCCTTGAAGGAGCTGGATCGGCGATTCGGCGCGGTGGACGACCTGATCGCCATCTGGAGCATCGAGCAGGCTCGCAACGCCGCATGGATACACAGCGAAGTCTTGTGGTTGCTGAGTGACGAGGGATCCATCGAGCAGAACTATCGAGCGGTACTGGATCGCACGGTTGGCGGCTATAGCCGTGCGCTCCTGAAGTCCGTTGGAGTCTTTGAGGGCGGCCGGGTGGTACCCATACGCGCCGACCTCGAAGCGCTCGCCCCGGTACGAAACTGAGCCAGCCGTCAGCGTGGCGGCTGGTACGCGGCTTCCTGGGCGCCTATCCCTCCGGAACGGACGCGCGATCGGCACTCGCTGGGGCCGGTGGGTCGACCGCGACGTCAGCGGCGGCGAGCTCGCCCTCTGCCACAGACGCCGTGTCGGCGGCGTGCGCGTCGTCGGCTGCGACCGGCTCGGCCGTGGGCTCGCCGGCGGAGCCGTGGCCGCGGGCGCCGTTCTGGCCCTCACCCCCGCCGGGATCGGCCTTGGGCCGCACCGGCGCCATCATCATCGTCATGTTGCGCCCGTCGAGGTTGGGGCGCTGCTCGATCGTCCCGAGCTCGGAGAGCTCGTCCGCGAGCTGCATCAGCAGCCGCTCGCCACGCTCCGGGTGAGTCGTCTCGCGCCCGCGGAACATGATCGTCACCTTGACCTTGTCCTGGTGGCGCAGGAAGCGCTCGACGTGGCCCTTCTTGGTCTCGTAGTCGTTGGCGGCGATCTTCGGGCGCAGCTTGATCTCGCGAACGGTGATCGACTTCTGGTGCCGGCGCGCGGCCTTCGCCTTCTGCTCCTGCTCGTACTTGTACTTCGAGTAGTCGAGCACCCGGCACACGGGCGGGCGAGCCTGCGGTGCCACCTCGACGAGGTCGAGATCGCGGTCCCGGGCGTACTGGAGCGCCTCGTCGCGCTCCACGACGCCGACCTGCTGGCCATCCTCATCGATGAGCCGGACCTGCGGGACCGCGATGCGCTCGTTGACGCGGGTCTGGTCCCGTTCGGGCGGGCGCCGATCGAACCTACGCGGGATCGGCACTAGGCAGCGAGGGTGGGGCTAGACGGCAAAGGTGAGAGGTAGAGCGGCGAGCGAGACAGGAAGGGGCACGGG
>JACCUC010000251.1 GCA_013812065.1 Thermoleophilaceae bacterium
GCCCGAGCAGGCGGGGGCATGCCGCTGCGGGACATGCTGCCCGGCCGCCGGCGCGAGCCGCGAGCGGTCCGGGCGGTGCCGGCGAGCCGGGAGGGGAAGCTCGAGCTGGCGCTCGAGCTGTTCAACGTCTCCGACCACCGGCGGACGATCACCGGCATCGGCCGCGCTCTGGGGGCGCCGTGGGTGAGTGCCACGCCGCTAGGCGACGCTGCCGCTGCCCGCGAGGTCGCCATCGTCGTGGCGTGGGAGCTCTCGTGGTATCGCTACCGGGTCGATCTGGACGACGCCGAGGAAGCCGTCCTGCTGCTCGACCGTGGTGACGAGGTCAGCGACCTCGAGGAGAACCTGCGGACCTGGAACGCGGAGGCCGACGCAGAGGGACGGCTCGGTCTGGCCCTGGAGTCGGTGTCCTGAAGGCCTTCGCGCGGCCACCGGCCGCGCGCCTGGTCGGCGAAGCGCCGATGGCCGAGGCGGTCGACAGGGTGGTCGTCCACGTCGACGGCGGGGCACGGGGCAACCCCGGTCCGGCCGGTATCGCGGCCGTGGCCGCCGGCGTCGGCGGGGACACCCTCCGCGAGGAGAGCGCCTACATCGGCGAGGCCACCAACAACGTCGCCGAGTACCGTGCCCTGCTGCTCGGGCTGAAGGTCGCCGAGGAGCTCGGGGCGCGCGAGGTCGAGGTCGTGTGCGATTCGCAGCTCGTCGCGCGTCAGGTCGGGGGCCAGTACCGCGTCAAGCACGCCGGGCTGCGACCGCTCCATCAGGAGGCGATGGCTGCGCTCGGGCGCTTCGACCGGTGGTCGGTGCGCGACGTCCGCCGCGAGCAGAACGAACGCGCCGACGAGCTGGTCAACGCGGCCCTCGACGCCGTGGTCGGCTAGGTTGGGCTCGGGAAGCGCTTCTCGCCGCCGGGGGGGGTTGACCCGTGGCAGCGTGGCGATGCGCGGGGTGAGCCAAGAGGGACGGACGCTCCCCGAACTCCGTAGCAAGCCCTCCTGGGCAGCGCCCTCCTCGAGGAAGATGGGATGATGAGGCTCGGTACCTCGCCGAGTAGGTGCCCTCGCGGCAGGGCGTCCTGCCCGCCCAGCCGAACCCTCGGCCGCTGTGGGAAGTCCCGCGCGCGGCCTGGACAAAAAACACGAGACCAAAGGAGATCCGTCGTGCAGCTCACTGACGAACAGCTGGTCGAGGCGCTCAAGGAGAACGGCCACGATGACCTCGCCGAGGCCCTGGCCGGGAAGCTCGCGGGCGAGGCGCCGGGGGGCGAGAGGCCGCCGCCCGGGCCGACCATGCACGACCTCATCCGGGGCAAGCGGGGGTCTAGCGGCTGACCAGGCGCTCGAGGATCGCCGCGGCGAGCTGCGCGAGTCCGTGCGGGACTCAAAGCGGGAGCTTCCCGGCCGGCCCAAGTCGGTTCCGTTCGATCGCCTGCGGCCGGTCTACGCCGAAGCCGAGGAGTGCGGCATTGACGACCTGCCTCCACGCGGACTGGCGTCAGCAGCGAGCTCGAGCAGTACCTCGAGTCGGCGAGGGAGGGCAGCAACTGATCGCCCAGCGCCTGACTCTACGAGGTCGCTTCCGAGCCGTGCGCTATCCATCGTCGCCGATGGCAAGCCTCGCGTTGCCGACCTCTTAAGAGGATCGACCGCGGGGCTGGTACAGAAGCGGTCCCGCCTTGACCCGCTCGGCTGGTCGCTCATGCCCACTCCTTGGTGGTAGGAGTTCAGGCGTAGCTGCCTCCGAAGCTCAGAGGACTGCGACGCCTTCAGCCCGCGGGATGGCAGCTGACCGCCGGAATGACGGTCGGCCTTGGGAAAGGGCGACGGTTCATTGCCCCCACTAGGGACAAAGTTCGGGACAAATCCGGTGCTCCACGCGTTCGAGTGGACGCCCGGCGCGTTCTCAGCGAAGGAAGTACCTGCAAGCGAGCCAGTTTATGGACCGGAGCAGGCCGACGGGACTTGCACAGCCCACGCACGCCGACCGCGGAGGGCGCGAGGCGCTCGCGCGTAACTCGCCCGGGCCGCCGCGTCAAGCGCCGCCGCGAGCGGAGGCGGCGGCTCGCCGGTCGAACCTGGCAACACGCAGCGATTTCTGCGGACGCTTGACTCGACGACCCCGCGAGATGGATCAGCAATCAGGTCCGGGCGGGGGACCGCCCGACTCGAGACCGATCACGAGGGGGGCGTGTGGTCCCACGAGAACGAGCG
>JACCUC010000266.1 GCA_013812065.1 Thermoleophilaceae bacterium
ACCAAGTGGGTGCAGCGGCTCGAGTTCCGGAGGGCGTGACCGAGGTGCGACGCTTCTCAGCGCTGTACGGCTCGAGCCCGGCGCACCTGCTGCTCGGACTCGCCGCTCTCGTAGTGTCGGCCTGGGCGGTGGTCATGGCCTTCGGACAGGGGCCGCCGCTCTCGTTGACGAAGTGGTTCGTCGGGTCGATCGTCGCGCACGATCTCGTGCTCCTCCCGATCTACTCGCTCGCGTTGATCGTCCTGCTGCGCGTGCTCGGCGGACACGGCGCTCACGACCGCGCCGCGCCCTCCTCGCGCCGCCTGCTCGTGCTCAACCACCTGCGCGTACCCGCCGCGCTGTCGCTGCTTGTGCTGCTGCTCTTCTTCCCGTTCATCCTCGGACTGGCCGTCGGGTACGAGGGCGTGAGCGGGCTGCCCACCGATCCCTACCTACCGCGGTGGCTGCTCCTGAGCGCCGGCCTGTTCCTGCTCTCGGGGCTGATCCTCGCGATGCGGCTCGTGCGCGGCGGGGCGACGACAGCGAGAGGGCCTTCCGGCTCAGCTGCGGAAGGTCCGGGCGCCCCGCCGAACGGCTGACTCGCGCCGGGCGCGTTCTGCCGAATCCTCTCCAGGGCCTTCTCCGCCCGGGTCTCGCGGGAAAGGGTTACGAGATCGTGACCGTGCGCTGACGGTCCCCTTACGGTCGGCCGAACCACCTTGACCCTCCCCGCCGGGCTCTTGGAGGCTACCTGGGCAGGTGCCCATGGCGGCCCGCGCGGTCGCCCCCAACGACGCGAGCACTCCAGGAGGTCCTACATGCGTCGTCGTACCCTTGTCCTGCCCATCCTCGCGTTGACGTTGCTGCTGGCGGCCGTTCTGCCGGCCAATGCCGCAGCTCAGTCGCCGGAGACGACTCCAACGCGTCCGGGCGCCGTCTACGCCGCCACCAACGACCCGACCGGTAACGAGATCCGGGTCTTCAACCGCCGCGCCGAGGGTCAGCTCACCCCGGCCGGCGACTTCCAGACCGGCGGGCTCGGCAGCGGCAACTTCGAGCAGTCTGCCAACAGCGTCGTGCTCGGCAACCGCGGCGGTGAGTCGTCCCCGATCAACTTCACGGGGTCGGAGCGCTTCCTGTTCACGACCAACACCAACAGCGACAGCGTGTCGGTCTTCAGGGTGAAGCCCAACGGCCTCGAGCTTGAGGAGGTCGAGGAGGGCGGTCAGCTCGATCGGCCGATCAGCGTGACCGTCTCGAACGGGGTCGTCTACGCGCTGAACAGCGACCAGCCGCAGTGCGCGAGCCAGAACGCGAGCATCACCGGATTCACGCTCGACGAGGACGGCCGGCTGACGCCCATCCCGGGATCGACACGCCCGCTCGCGGGCAACGGCCCACCCGTCTCGGGCTGCACGCAGGTGTCGTTCAACAAGACCGGCGACGTGCTCGCGGTGACCGAGAAGAACGCCGACGTCATCAGCACCTACCGCGTCGGCCGTGACGGCCTCGCGTCGCAACCGATCCGCAACGAGACACCGGGGATCGGGCCGTTCGGGTTCACGTTCACGCAGACCGACCGGCTGCTCACGACCGAGAACAACGGTCAAGCGGAGGGCCAGGGAGCCGCCTCGTCGTTCGAAATCGAAAGGGACGCGACGCTCACCGCGGTCAGCGGCAATGTCCGCAACACCCAGACGGACACGTGCTGGATCGTCGTCACGGAGAACCAGAAGTACGCCTACGTGACGAACGCGATGAGCAACAACATCTCGAGCTACCGGGTCCGCCCGGACGGGACGATGACGCTGCTCGCGCCGGTCGCCGGCCGAGTTGACGAGCTCCCGCGGCCGGTCGCCATCTCCGAGGACCTGACCCTCAGCGAGAACAGCAGGTACCTCTACGCGCGCAACGCACGGGACGGCGACATCTTCGCCTTCGAGGTGCAGTCGGACGGAAAGCTCGTCGAGATCCAGAGCCTGCCGGCGGCGCTCCCACCCGGAGGAGCGATCGGCGTGGCCGGTTACTAGACCGGTTGCTCGTCAGCTGACCCAGCGGCCGTCCCGCTCACGCGGGGCGGCCGCCGTCGCCTTCCTCGTACGCGTGACGAAAGCCTTACGCCCACGGTCTCAGCCGACCTTCGGATACCGGGCAAGCGACAATCACCGCATGGCCACCGCTCCCAGAGGCGCGATCCTCGTCGTCGACGACGAGCCGACGATCGCCGAGGTCGTGGGGCGCTACCTCGAGCGCGCCGGCTACTCGACCCGCTCGGTGGGCGACGGGAAGCAGGCCCTCGAGCTCGCGCGCACCGACCCGCCCGACCTCGTCGTCCTCGACCTGATGCTGCCGGGGATCGGCGGGCTCGAGCTTCTGCGCCGCCTGCGGGAGCGGGAGCGGGAGCGCGTGCCCGTGGTAATCCTGACCGCCAGGGACCACCCGAGCGAGCGGGTGACGGGACTGCGACTCGGCGCCGACGACTACGTGGTCAAGCCCTTCTCGCCGGCCGAGCTCGTCGCCCGAGTGGACGCGGTGCTCCGGCGCGCCCGCCCGCAGCCCGGCCGCGAGACCCCGATCGTCTTCGAAGGCCTCGAGGTCGACCCGGAGGGCCGTCGGGCCTTTGCCGACGGCGAGGAGGTCGGGCTGACCGCCCGCGAGTTCGAGCTGCTGCTGTTCCTGGCTCGCCACCCGGGCCGCGCCTTCTCGCGCGACGAGCTGATGGAGGCGGTCTGGGACTTCTCGTTCTACACCGACACCTCGACCGTGACCGTGCACGTCCGTCGCCTGCGCGCCAAGATCGAGTCTGACCCCTCGAAGCCGCGCCGGCTGCAGACGGTGTGGGGCGTCGGCTACCGCCTCCAGCCGTGAGCGGCTGGCGCGGTGCGGCGCTCGTGGCCGTCGTCGCGCTCGCGGGCGGCGTCATCACCGGGGCGACCTTCGGGGTGAACGACGGGCTGGTGCTCGCCGGGCTACTGGCCACGTGCGGCGCCCTGATTCTCGCGCTCTCGCATCTGCTGGCCCGCCGGCGAGCGCGCGTGGGCTCGCTCTCACGCCAGTTCGGGCTCGCCATCGCGCTCGTGGTCGGGCTGGCGCTGGCAAGCGTGGCAGCGGTGGCCGGGCTGATGTTCGTCTCCACCCACGACGCCGTCGTCCTCATGCTGATGCTCAGCTCCGCGGGAGTGCTCGCCGTGTACTCGGCGTCGCTGCTCGCGCGCGAGGTCATGTGGGACATCGGCGTGGTGCGCGACGGGGTCGCCGCGGTGGGCCAGGGCGCCAGAGACGTGCGCCTCGAGACCCGGGCCGCGGACGAGGTCGCCGAGCTCGCGGAGGCGGGCAACCGGATGATCGAGCAACTCGCGGAGAGTGAGGCCGAGCGGGACGCCGCCGAGGCCGCGCGCCGCAACCTCCTGGCGGCGGTCTCGCACGACCTGCGCACCCCGCTCGCGTCGCTGCGGGTGCTCGTCGAGGCGCTCACCGGAGATGAGGACGCGCTCGACGAGGACACCCGCCGCCGCTATCTCGGGCAGCTCGCCCTGCACGTCGACTCGCTCGGAGCCTTGATCGACGATCTGTTCGAGCTTTCGCGGCTCGAGGCCGGCGAGGTGGATTGGACGACCCATGAGCTGCGGCTCGGTGAGCTCCTCGAGGAGACCGTCGAGGCCATGGGCGCCCGGCTCGACGCCGAGGGCGTGGCCGCCGAGGTGCACGCCGACCCCGAGCTACCTCCCGTCCGGGCCAACCCCGAGAAGCTCCAGCGGGTGCTCTTCAACCTGATCGACAACGCGACGCACCACACGTCGGCGGGCGGCAGGGTGGGCATCAGCGCGGAGGCGACCGGGCCGTGGGTCGAGGTCGAGGTCGCCGACAGCGGCGAGGGCATCGGCGACGCCGACCGCGAGCGCGTGTTCGATCCGTTCTATCGGGGCGGGCGTGAGTCGTCGCGGACGCGCCGGGGAGCGGGTCTCGGCCTGACCATCTGCCGCGCGATCGTGGAGGCGCACGGCGGGCGCATCTGGGTCGTCGAAGCCGCGCACGGGGGGCACCTGCGCTTCAGCCTCCCGAGGGCATGACCGCGGGCGAGGCGATCGCGCTCGAGCCGGGGCGGCCCTTCCCCGACCTCGACCTGCCCGACCACACCGGGCGCCCGCGCCTACTCTCGGAGGTCGCCGGCGGCGATCCGGTGGCGCTGGTGTTCTTCCGCGGCTTCTGGTGTCCCAAGGAGCAGCGCTACATGCGCGCACTCGTGCGCATGCAGGAGGAGTTCGAGGTCGCCTACGCGCGGCTCGTGGCTGTGAGCGTCGACTCGCCGGAGGTCCAGTCGGCCTTTCGCGCGGGGCTCGGGGCGCGCTTTGTCTTCCTCTCCGACGCGGAGCGTCGCTGGCTCGAGCCGCTCGGCCTGCTCGAGGCCGAGGACACCGTCCATCACCCGTACCGCCCGACCGTACTCACCCTGTTCCCGGACCTGACCGTGCACGCGGTCTACCGCGGCGACTGGTTCTGGGGGCGGGCGACGATGGAGGAGCTGCGCCAGGACATGCGGGCGATCACCGAGGCGGTGCGGGAGGGGTGAGCGCGGCGGGGGCGCAAAGCTTTCGCTGGCTGTGGTTCGACGGCGAGCGGCTGTCGCTGGACCCTGACGCGGGCGGGCGGCGCTTCGGCGCCGATCCGCGCCCGTTCGAGGCCGAGCCCGTGCGAGGCGCCTGGGCGCACGTCTGCGCCGTGGCCGACGACGAGCGCGCGCGGATCCCCTACGACCAACCCGAGATCCAGCTCGCACGAGCCGACGCCCTCGCCTGGTGGATCCCGCTGCTCGGCGACTCGCTCGTGTGCCTCACCACCCTCTCGCTCGACGCCGTGCACTACGGCGGCGCGATCACGGTCGCACGGAACGCCGATCACTTCCGCGCCGACCCGTTCGCGCGGCTCTTCCCGGGGCGGCTGGTCGGCACCGATCTGTTCGGCGAGGTCCCGTCTCCGCCGGGCCCGGTGCTCGAGCGTTACGCGGGGGCGCCGTGGCCCGCGGGGAGGTTCCCGGCGGCGAGCGGCTAACCACGGTGCACGCGGAGGCTCGGACTCAGCTCCGCGAGCACCTCGAAGTCGTCGTCCTGAGTCCAGACGACGAGGTCGTGCACGAGCGCCGTCGCGGCGACGATGGCATCCATGGCACGTGCCCGCCGGCGCCGATCCCGCGCCTCGGCGAGCAGCTCGGCGAGCCTGTCGGCCACGAGCTCGTCGTAGGGAACCGCTATGAAGCTTCGGGCGCGCGTCAGAGTCGCCTCGCGCACCGTTCGCAGGGGGCGGGTGTCCGCCCGGCGCACCCCGACGATCAACTCGGTGAGGGTGGCCACGGAGATCCGCGCGTCCCCAGGGGGAGGGGTGCTCAACGCTCGACGTTGCTCGACGGCGACGAAGACGCTCGTGTCAGCCAGATAGCCGCTCACCGGAGCATGTCGTCGGTGCTCAGGCCTACGTCGAAGTCGGCCGCGTCCGAGGTCACATCCAATTCCTCAGCCAGCTCGGCGATGGCGGCGAGGTCAGCCAGCAGCAGCTCCGTCGGCCGGCGCTCGCTACGGGCCCTGCGCGGCAGGATGTCCGCGACGGGACGACCGTGCACGGTCAGGACGACCGCCTCGCCGCTCTCCACCGCGGCGATGACGCGCCCGGTGTGGTTGCGTAGCTCTCGCACCGACACGTCCATGCGTGGCACAGCGTAGCACTAGCGGGCCGGGCCACAGCCGGCTCGCCGCGCCGAGTAATCTCTCTCCCCCATGGCCGAATCCCAATACGACTGCATCGTCGTCGGCTCCGGACCCGGCGGCTACGTGGCCGCCATCCGCGCCGCCCAGCTCGGCATGAAGACCGCGATCGTCGAGAAGGACAAGCTCGGCGGGCGGTGCCTCAACTACGCGTGCATTCCCGCCAAGGCAGTGCTGCGCGCAGCCGACGTCTTCTCGGAGGTCAAGGACGCCGGGGAGTTCGGCATCCAGCTGAACGGGGCCGAGCCGACCGTCGACTTCGAGGAGACCTCGAAGCATCGCGACAACGTCGTGCAGACGCTCACCGGCGGGGTCGGCAGCCTGATGAAGGGAAACAAGATCGACGTGATCGAGGGCCTCGGCTCGGTCACCGGCGACGGCAACGTGCGAGTGGGCGACGACGAGATCGAGGCCGGGTCGGTGATCCTCGCCACGGGTTCGATCGCAAAGCCGCTGCTCGGGCTCGAGTTCGGCGAGCGCGTGCTCGACACCGAGCGCGCGTGGGCGCTGCGAGAGCTGCCGAAGAAGATGGCGGTGATCGGCGCCGGCGCCTCCGGCTCGGAGATTGCCTCGGCCTACGGTCGCCTCGGGACGGAGGTCACCCTGCTGGAGGCCCTCCCCCAGATCCTCCCGGTCGAGGACGAGGAGATCGCCAAGGCGGCCGCGCGCGAGATCAGCAAGCAGAACGTGAAGATCGTGACCGGGGCCAACGTCGAGTCGGCAGAGGTGAGCGACGATGGCGTCGAGATCACCTACGGCGGCGAGACCGAGCGCTTCGACTACCTCGCGATCGCCGCGGGCCGCGGGCCGGACGTCGAGGGCCTCGGGCTCGACGACGCCGGCGTGAAGACGGGCGAGGACGGACGTGTCGAGGTCGACGATCGGCTGCGTACCTCGGTGGACGGCGTCTACGCCATCGGCGACCTCGTTCCTGGCCCGGCGCTCGCCCACAAGGCCTCTGACGAGGGCGTGATCGCCGTCGAGGACGCCGCCGGCCTGGAGACCCACCCGCTCGAATACGAGGCGATCCCCGCCGCGACCTTCTGCCACCCCCAGGTCGCGAGCTTCGGCATGACGGAGCAGCAGGCACGCGACGAGGGCTACGACGTGGTCGTCGGCAAAGTTCCGATGGGGGCGGTCGGTGCGCCGACCGTCTACGGCGATCGCACGGGGATGATCAAGATCGTCGGCGACAAGCGCTACGGCGAGATCCTCGGCGCCCACATGGCGGGCGCGCGCGCGACGGACCTGATCTCGGAGCTCGTGGCGGTGCGCGATCTCGAGGGCGGGTTTGCCGAGGTGGCGAGGATCATCCATCCGCACCCGACCTTCTCCGAGGCGACGCTGGAGGCGGCGCGGGCGACGGACGGGTGGCTGATCCACGGCTGAGGGGCGAGCGCGCCGACGAAGACGCGGCGGCTGGAGGGTCCGCGTCCTCCGAGCGGCCGATCTTCTACTTCGACTTCTCCTCACCGGAGTGCTGGCTCGCGGCGGAGCGGGTGAACCACGAGCTGCCCGTGGTCCCGGCGTGGACGCCGGTGCGCGTGGCCGGCGGGAGACCTCCGAGCGGCGGGGAGTTGGACGATCTCGAACGCCGCGCCGTCGCGCAGGGATTGCCAGCGCCACGGCTGCCCGATCCGTGGCCGGATGACCTTGACCTGGCGTTGCGGGCGGCGACCTTCGCGGCGGCCTCAGGACGAGTCGTCGCCTTCTCGCTGGCCGCGCTGCGTCAGGCGTTCGCGGCCGGCCGAGATCTGTCTCAGGTCGACAACGTGCTGATCGCCGCGGCGGCGTGCGAGCTGCATCCGCGGGCGGTGCTGAAGGCGATCGAGAGTCGATCCGTGGCGGGGCGTCTGACGGCGGCCAGCGCGGAGGCGGTGAAGGGGGGGGTCGGCGTGCTGCCGGCGATCGTCGTTGCGGGGGAGGTCCTGTCTGGTCCCGCGGCGGTCGAGACGGCGGCAGCGGAGCTCGCAGCTGCCGCCTGACCCTCACTCCGGCAGGATCTCCAACACGTCGCGGTGGCGAGGGCGGACGACCGCGAAGTCCCGGCGATCGAGGGTGGCGACCTTGGGCTCATCGAGCCGCTCGCAGAGGGCGATCACGGAAGCGTCGACCAGACCGAGGTCGAGGTCGGCGTAGGCGCGCTCGAGCTCCGCTGCGCGCAACAGGTCGCCTTCAGCGAGGTTCTCGAGCCGGTACGCACCCCCCGCGAGGTCTTCGAGGAAGACCGACCACGCCTCGTGACCGAGCAGCTTGATGACCCAGTAGTCGACCTCGACGAGCGCGGTCGCGGGGACCACGAGCGGCTCGCCGATGCTCTCGACGAGCGACACGCAGCGTTCGTGGTCGGGATCACCGGCATCCAGCAGCGCGAGAATCGGCCCCGTGTCGAGGACGAGGGCCATCAGCTACGAGGCGGACGCTCGCGTACTGGAGCGTGCTCGTCGCGTGCGGCCGCGCGCGCGGCCCCTGACTCGCTC
>JACCUC010000267.1 GCA_013812065.1 Thermoleophilaceae bacterium
CCACCTCCGAGGCGATGGTCAAATGGGCAATGATCGGGGTGATGACCCGACGCCTAGCGCCCGGGCCAGGCCGCCGCCCCTGGAGCACCCCAGCCACCACATGAACCCTTCTCAAACACGTTCTCAGCGCCAGCCCCATGGCCGCCAGCCCAAACGCGCTCGCGGCGATGCCGACGCCGTACGCCGGAATATAGAACACCTCCTGTCCTGCGTGGAGGAGCGTCGTAACGAGGCCCAGCCCGAGCGTCGCCCCAAGCAGAGCGAACCCGGCTTGGCCGAGACGGTGCCTCGATACTGGAGATCGTTCCGCCATTCAGGTCCCTTGCTTGAGATCGTCGTTCATCAACGACTAGCGAGCAAGGCGACGTGGTCAACCTTGAGGTCGCTGCGCGCCGCTCCCGGTTCACCGGACACCTTGGTGATCAAAATCGATCATGCCAGCACCGCCTGACAGAGGCCTTGGCGTGCGATCCGGCGGTGGCCGGGCCCGGTCCTCGGGAGCGCGACCTCGGTAGAATGGGGCCATGACCTCGAGCATCCCGGACCCGACGACGACCTTTCAGGCGACCGGCACTCGGGACATCACCGGACCGATGCCGGGAGAGATCGCGTAATGCTCGGCGGGCTCCTCTACCCCCTTCGGCTCCCTGAGCGCGCGCTGGATGCCCTGGGCCGGCTGGTGCAGGATCTCGCCGGCTTGCGACAGGAGCTCGCCAGCGGCCTCGGCACGCTGGAGCAGACGACCGCCTCCGTTGCCGCCGATCTAGGTCTGGTGCGCACGGACTTGGCGGTCGTGCGCGAGTCGACCTCGCGCCTGCCGGAAGGGATCGCCAAGCTCGAGCGGGAGGTGACCGGACTGACCGCCAAGCTCGAGCAAGTCGACAACGAGGTGGGCGTCCTCCACGCGGACATGACCGAGTTGTGCGCTCACGTTCAAGGGCTGAACAGGCAGCTCGACGTCATGCAGCAGGCGGTCAACTCGATGCATGGCACAGTCGACGGGGTCGCCCAGGATCTCCCCGGCGCGTCCGGGACCGGAGCCATCGCTCGCGTGCGAGAAGCCGTCGGGCGAAAAGAGGGTTAGCGCGGACAAGCTCACCGCGCGCGTCCAGCGGGTAGGTTGTCCGCGATGCTGCAACATGTCGCGCTAGAGATCCGGCCCGAGCAGATTCAGGATTGCGCCGACTTCTACCGCCTGCTCGGCTTCGAGGAGGTGGCGCCGCCGGAGACGCTCGCCGATCGGGCCGCCTGGGTTGAGCGTGAGGGCACGCAGGTTCACCTGTTGAAGACCGACGAGCCGACGGTCCTTCCGAGCGGCCACCTGGCAGTGGTCGCCGAGGACTACGCGGCGACGATGTCGGCGCTCGAGCAGGCAGGCCACCTGCCCGACCAGCGGAGCCGTCACTGGGGTGCGCCGCGGGCGGTCGTGAAGGATCCGGCCGGCAACCTCGTCGAGATCATGGCCTGGCCGCCCCGCTGACGCGGAGCGCGCACGGTCGTGGGGAGCGCGGATGTGAAAACGGCCTATGCGAGGGGCGACCGCGTCGGCGATCAGGCGGTGCTGGGAAGCCCGACCACAGGGGTGAGGCCGCCGATCGCCTTGTGGGCGGTTCCGCGCTCGGTATCGACTGCGTTCGAGAGGGTGATGCGGGCGCGGGGCGACCTGACCGTATTTTCGGAGCCCTTCTCGGCCCCCTACTACTTCGGCGAGGAGAGAGTCAGCGACCGTTCCGGGGAGCCCAGCACGAACGCTTCCGCTCACGAGTGGGCGAGGGTCGTCCAGGAGCTCCTGGCCGCGGCGGAGGAGGGGACGGTCTTCGTCAAGGACATGGCCTACCACGTATCTCCTCGCCTCGACCGAGAGCTCGTCGGTCACTTCCAGAACACCTTCATCCTTCGACACCCGAGCCACACCCTGCGGTCGCTCAAGCGGCGCCTCCCCGACTTCACGCCGGCGGAGGCGGGCTTCGAGCACCAGTACCGGTTGATGAATCTCGCATTGGAGGCCTCTGACGACGAGTTGATCGTCATCGAGGGCGAGGATCTACGCCGCTCGCCGGGGGCGGTCGTCGAGGACTACTGTCGGCGAGTCGGGCTCCCGTTCCTGCCCGATTCGCTGAGCTGGCAGGCGGGATTGCTTCCCGACTGGAGGCGGTGGGAGGACTGGCACGGCGACGTCGCGGCGAGCACGGGGATCAGGCCGCCGCGCGGCGACCGGGAGCCGGGACCTCCGGAAGGCGTGGATTCCGAGGTCTACGCGAGCTGCGTCGATTGCTACGAGAAGATGATCGAGCTCGCGAGGGTCGGCGTGTAGTCGGCTGTCCGTCTGGATCAAGTTCCTTCGTCGCTTGCCGATAATCAAGCTCGACGAGCCGGATGGGCTGAGCGATGGACGATGAACTTCTCAAGCACGCACTGGCCGTTACGGGCACCGTGCTCTACGTCATTCGCGCCGCCCCGGCGACGATCCAGATCGCCCGCAGGCGGGAGATCGACCCCGAGGCGGCCACGACGTTCGGCCTCTTGCTCCTGACCGGCCTGTGGTGGGTCGCCTACGCGCTCGAGGTTCACAACCTGCCCTCCTTGGTGTCGGCGCTTCTCGGCCTGCCCGCCCCGGCGTTCGGCCTGCTGGTTCTGTGGCGCGTGCGCGCGGTTGGTCGGGGCGTCGCGTTCGTGCTGGTGGCGGGTCTGGCCGTCACCTTTCTGGAAGAGGACCTGACTCCCCGAGCCCTGGGGGTTACCGCCGCGGTCGGCGCCGCCGGCATTGCCGTCCCCCAGGCGGCGCGGCTGCTCAGAGACCCCGACGCCTCAGCGGCGGACGCCTCGATCGGGATGTGGGCCTTGGTCGCCTTCAACGCGGTGGTGTGGCTCGTGTACGGCGTCCTCGTGGGACATCCCCTCCTCGGTGCGGCCGGACTCCTACAGCTGCCGTGCTCCATGATCGTCATCCACCGCGCGCTACACGAACGCCGGGAAGCGGCGGTCGCGTAGGGCGTGGACGCAGCACTTTCGGCCGGCTCGATACCCGGCGCGTCAGGCCCGGCGCGGTGGCTCCCGACCGGGGGGTTGCGCGGGGCGCGGGCGCTCGGGCGCCGGCGGGATGGCGCGAGTCGCGGGCCGATCGGCGGCCACCTCGATGGGCTCCCCATGGTGGGTGATCGAGAGCGCTGCGCCGGCCTCGACGCTATAGGTGGCGGCTTCAGGGCCTACCTCGACGCGCAAGCGCCGCCCGCGTACCCCAAGGACGAAGGAGAGGCGCGTCAGGGCGCGCGGTAGCCTGGGGTGGAAGGCCAGTTTCCCATCGTGGTCACGCATCCCGCCGAAACCGGCCACCAGCCCGATCCAGCCTCCCGCGAGCGAGGCCATGTGGACACCGTCGCGCGTGTTGCTCTGCAGGTCGTGAAGGTCCATGAGAGCGGCAGCGCCCAGATAGTCGTAGGCGAGCTCGAGGTGTCCCACCTCGGCGGCGACGACCGCCTGCGTGCACGCCGAGAGCGAGGAGTCGCGCAGGGTGCGCGCCTCGTAGTAGGCGAAGTTGCGTGCCTTCTCCTCGTCGGTGAACGCGTCGCCGCGCGCGTGGAGCGCGAGGACGAGGTCAGCCTGCTTGACGACCTGCTTGCGGTAGAGCTCGAAGTAAGGGAAGCTGCGGAATAGCGGATACTGGCTGGGAAACGTGGCGTCGAAGTCCCACTCCGCGTGCTGGGTGAAGTCCTCGGCCTGGGAGTGGACGCCGAGCGCCTCGTCGTAGGGCACGACGACAGCCTCGGCCGCCTCGCGCCAGCGCGCGATCTCTCGGTCGTCGACGCCGAGGCCGGAGCTCAGGTCGGGATGGCGTTCCGCCGAGGCGGCGGCCGCGCGGAGGTTCCGCTGCGCCATGAGGTTCGTGTAGACGTTGTTGTCGGCCACGGCGCTGTACTCGTCCGGACCGGTGACGCCGTCGATCCGGAAACCGCCGCGGTGGTCGTAGTGGCCGAGCGAGCACCAGAGTCGCGCCGTCTCCACGAGGAGTTCGAGCCCGCTCTCGCGCTCGAACTCCTCATCGCCGGTGGCGTGGCGGTAACGCTCCACCGCGTCGGCGATGTCGGCAGCGACGTGGAAGGCGGCCGTGCCTGCCGGCCAGTAGCCAGAGCACTCCTCGCCCGCGATCGTTCGCCACGGGAACGCGGCTCCGGCGAGCCCAAGCTCACCTGCCCGCCCCCGGGCGGCCGGAAGCGTCGAGTGTCGCCAGCGCAGCGCGTCCCTGGCCGCCGCGGGGCGCGTGTAGGTCAGCACGGGCAGGACGAACGACTCCGTGTCCCAGAAGGCGTGGCCGTCGTAGCCGGGGCCGGTCAGGCCCTTGCCGGGGATGGCACGTCCTTCCGCGCGCGCCCCGGCCTGGAGGACGTGGAAGAGACCGAAGCGCACCGCCTGCTGGATCTCCGGGTCGCCGTCGACCTCGACGTCGGCGCCGGCCCAGAACTCCTCGAGGTAGTCCGCCTGACCCGCGACGAATCCGTCCCACCCGGTGTGCCGCGCCTCGGTGAGGGCGGCGGCGACCTGGGCGCGCACCGCCGGCAGCGAGCGCGCGGCCGACCACCCGTAGGCGAGGAACTTCACGATGTCGAGGTGCTGGCCCGTCCGGAGGTTCGCGGCGACCGTGACGCGTCCGAGATCGCCAGAGGTCTCCGCTGCGAGGCCGATGCCGTCCGGCCCGCTCACGACATGGTCCATCCCCGCGGTCACGCGCAGGCCGCTCGCTCGCGTGATGTGCGAGAGCAGGGCCGAGGTCTCACCGTGGCCCCACGACTCGGCCTCGAGCGGCGCGCTCAGCGCCGCCGCCGCGCGCGGGTCGCCGTCCGGAGCGGGCAGGGGCTCGTTGGCGACGAGCTCCGACTGCACGACGACGCGCGCGTCGGCGCCGAGCGGCTCGACGACATAGCGCACCGCGGCGACCCCCCGGTGGACGAAGGAGACGAGGCGCACGGACGAGATCCGGACGGCCTTGCCGGCGGGGGAGACCCAGTCGACCTCGCGGCGCAGGACGCCGCCGCGAAGGTCGAGCTCGCGCACGTGTGAGCGAAGCTGCCCGTACCGGACGTCGAAGAGCTCGTCGTCCACGAGCAGGCGGAGGATTTTGCCGTCGGTCACGTTGACGACGGTCTGACCCGACTCCGGGTAGCCGTACCCCGCCTCGGCGTACGGCAGGGGCCGCAGCTCGTGAAACCCGTTGAGGTAGGTGCCGGGCCGCGCATGGGGCTCACCCTCGTCGAGGTTGCCCCGCAGCCCGATGTGGCCGTTGGACAGGGCGAACACCGACTCCGTCTGGCCGAGCTCCTCGAGCGCGAGCGTGGTCTCGCGCACGGCCCAGGGGTCGACGGCGAAGCGGGGGTGACTGCTCATGCGTCCTCGAGGAGCTCGTCGAGGTCGAAGCGGCACGCGGAGATCCGTTCGGGCAGGCCGAGCACGCGTGCATCTTCTCGAATGTCGCCGCAAAGCGCCTGTCAGACTCGGCGCCGATGACGGTCGACGTGCACGTGCTCGACGACCCCGCCGCCGAGACGGCTCTGCGCCTGACCACCGCCGCGAGCACCGGCGGCCATCTGGCCCTGACCGGCGGCTCGACGCCGCGGGCGGCGTATGAGCAGGCCGCGGCGCTGTCCGGCGACTGGCGTCGCGCCACGCTCTGGTGGGGCGACGAGCGCTGCGTGGCGCCCGACGACCCCCGGTCCAACTACGCGCTCGCGCGCGACGCGCTGATCGCCCATCTCGACCCGGCGCCGAGGGTCGAGCGGATCGAGGGCGAGCGCGGCCCGGGAGCGGGCGCCGAGCTCTACGAGAGCGCTCTGCGCGCCACCTTCGGCGACGCCGCGCCGGTCTTTGATCTGCTTCTGCTCGGGCTCGGCCCCGACGGGCACTGTGCCTCGCTCTTTCCCGGCGCCCCCGAGCTCGCGGTCACCGACCGCTGCGTCGTCGGCGTCGAGCGCGCCGGTCTCGAGCCCTTCGTGCCCCGGATCTCGCTCACGCTGCCCGCGCTCACCGCCGCGCGCGAGACGCTCTTCGTGGTGACCGGGGCCGAGAAGGCGGACGCGGTGCGAGTTGCCTTTGGGGCGGGCGGTGACGACGTACCGGCGCGTCGGGTCGCGGAGGGCGCCGCCGGCGTCACCGTGCTGCTCGATGCGGCCGCCGCGCACGCGCTCTGACGCGACACTCAGAGATGGCGCAGAGGATAATTCCTCTTGCCGCATCCAATCGGCATCGACAGCCCCGTCAACTAGTCTCCGGAGAGTGACCGCCGGCATGGACGAGCTCGCCGTCGCGACGATGCGCACGCTCTCCGTGGACGCCGCGCAGAAGCAGCGGTCCATGGGCACCTTCGGCGCCTCGGCCCCGCTCGAGGGCCTCGCTGGGAAGCTCGGGTTGACCCCCGTTGCGATCGCGGACGCGGGATGAGCATGCCGGCCCGCGGAGCCGCGGCGTGAACGCGCTGCGAGCTCTGCTCGAGCACGGGCAAAGCCCGTGGTACGGAAGTATCCGCCGCTCGCTCATCGCCACCGGCGAGCTCGACCGGATGGTCGAGGAGGACGGGCTGCGCGGGGCGACCTCGAACACCTCGATCTTCGCGAAGGCGATCAGCGGCTCGACCGACTACGACGAGGCGCTCGCCGAGATCGGCTCCCGCGGACCGGTCGACGCCGCCGAGGCCTACGAGGAGCTGGCGGTCGCCGACATCCGCGCCGCCGCCGACGTGCTGCGGCCCGTCTACGAAGCGACCGACGGCGCCGACGGGTTCGTCTCGCTCGAGGTCTCGCCGCGTCTCGCCCACGACACGGAGGGCTCGGTGGCCGAGGCCGAGCGGCTGTGGACGCTGATCGAGCGGCCGAACGTGATGCTCAAGATCCCGGCGACCTCCGAGGGACTCTCGGCGATCCGCGGCGCCATCGGGCGGGGAATCAACGTCAACGCCGCCCTGATCTTCGCGCGCTCGCGGTGGGAAGAGGTCGCCGGCGCCTACCTCGCCGGACTCGACGATCTGGCCGCCGCCGACGGCGACCTCGCTCGGGTGGCCTCCGTGGCCAGCTTCTTCGTCTCGCGCCTCGACACGGCGATCGACGCGGAGCTCGACGCGCGCGGCGACGAGGCGGCACGCCAGCTGCGCGGCCGGGCGGCGATCGCCAACGCGAAGCTCACCTACGCGCGCTGGCGTGAGGTCTTTGGCCAGGAGCGCTTTCGCGCCCTCGCCGCGCGCGGGGCGCGTCCGCAGCGCCTCGTGTGGGCGAGTACCGGCACCAAGGATCCCGCCTACTCCGTGACTATGTACGTCGAGGCGCTGATCGGGCCCGACACCGCCGCCACGATTCCGCCGACGACCTGGGGCGCGTTCCGCGACCATGGACCCGTCGAGAGCACGCTTGAGCGCGACCTCGACGAGGCTCGCGGCGTCCTCGACGCGCTGCCCGACGTGGGAGTGGATCTCGACGCGGTCACCGCGCAACTCCTCGACGAGGGGGTGGAGAGGTTCGCCGAGCCCTTCGAGGAGCTGCTGGACAAGATCGCCGCGCAGTGCGGGCGCGAGCCCGCCGCACCGGCCGGACGGGCGGAGCTCGAGGTCGGCGAGGAGCTCGGCGCCACGGTCGACGCCGTGCTCGACGACTGGCAGGAAGGGGGCAAGGTACGGCGGCTCTGGTCGCACGACGCAACGCTCTGGACCGGCGCCGACGAGGCGGGTTGGCTCGGCTGGCTCGGGATCGCCGAGGATCAGATCGAGCACGCCGACCGCCTCGAGGCGGTCGCGAGAGATGCACGCGAGGGAGATTTCACTCACGCGCTGCTGCTCGGCATGGGCGGCTCCTCGCTGGCGCCGGAGATGCTCGCGCGCACCTTCGGCCCGATCGACGGGGCGCCGGAGCTGGAGGTGCTCGACTCCACCGACCCGGCACAGGTGCGGGCCACGGAGGAGCGCGTGCCGCTCGACTCGACGCTCTTCATCGTGTCGAGCAAGTCCGGCGCGACGCTCGAGCCAGACATCCTCGAACGCTACTTCGCCGCTCGCTTGGAGGAGGCCGTGGGGGCGGAGGAGGCGCCACGCCGTTTCATCGCCGTGACCGATCCGGGCTCGGACCTGGAGCGCAGCGCCCGCGACCGGGGCTTTCGGCACATCGCCCACGGCGTCCCCTCGATCGGCGGCCGCTACTCCGCGCTCTCGAACTTCGGGATCCTCCCCGCCGCCGTCATGGGCGTCGACGTGCGTGCGCTGCTCGATCGTGCGGCGGAGATGGCGCACGCATGTGCGCCCGAGGTCTCCGTGCGCGACAATCCCGGCGTCGTGCTCGGGGCTGTTCTCGGGGCCGCCGCCACCCGCGGCCGCGACAAGGTGACGCTTGTCGTCGCTCCGGCGATCGCCGACCTCGGCGCATGGCTCGAGCAGCTGCTCGCCGAGTCGACCGGCAAGCAGGGTCGCGGGATAGTGCCCGTCGCTCGCGAGCCCCTCGGGCAGCCCGACGTCTACGGCGAGGACCGGCTGTTCGTGCACGTTCGCCTCGACGCGGCGCCGGACCCCGAGCAGGACGCGGCTGTCGACACGCTCGTCGCCGCCGGCCATCCCGTCGTCCGCCTCACGCTGCGCGATCTGCACGACCTCGGCGGCGAGATCTTCCGCTGGGAGCTCGCCACCGCGGTAGCCGGCTCGATCATCGGCATCAACCCCTTCGACCAACCCGACGTCGAAGCTACGAAGCAGGCGACGCTGGAGCTGACGAGCGAGTACGAGCGCACGGGCGCGCTCCCGACCGAGGAGCCGCTCCTCAGCGAGGACGGCCTCGCCCTCTTCGCCGACGCCCGCAACCGAGCCGGGCTTGCCGGCACGGACTCGCTCGAGGAGGCGCTGCGCACGCACCTCGACCGCGCGGGCACCGGCGACTATGTGGCGCTGCTCGCCTACGTTCCGCGCACTCCCGAACACGAGGCCATGCTCGCGGACATGCGCCGCGCCATCCGCGACCGCTTTCGCGTCGCCACCGTCGACGGCTTCGGCCCGCGCTTCCTGCACTCGACCGGTCAGGCCTACAAGGGCGGGCCGAACTCCGGGGTCTTCCTTCAGATCACCTGCGATCACCCCGACGACGTGACGGTTCCCGGCACGAGCTATACGTTCGGCGTCGTGGAGGACGCGCAGGCGCGCGGCGACCTGGCCGTGCTCGAGGATCGCGGTCGCCGCGCCGCGCGCGTCCACCTCGCCGACCTCGACAGCGGGCTCGAGACCCTGCGCCGCGCGATCGTGGGAGCTTCCTAGCCGTGCAGCTCGGCATGGTCGGCCTGGGCCGGATGGGCGCGAACATCGTGCGCCGCCTCATGCGCGACGGCCACGAGTGCCTCGTCTTCGACGTGGACGCCGACGCGGTGGCCGCGCTCGCGGACGATGGCGCGGTCGGGACGAGCTCGCTCGCCGAGCTCGCGGCGGGCCTGGCACCGCCTCGCGCAGTGTGGATCATGGTCCCGGCGGCGATCACCGGGCGCACCGTCGAGGATCTCGCCGAGGTCCTGGAGCGCGGCGACACGATCCTGGACGGAGGCAACTCCTTCTACCGCGACGACGTCGCGCGCGCCGAGGCGCTCGCGTCGCGCGGCATCGCCTACGTCGATGTGGGCACGAGCGGCGGGGTGTTCGGCCTCGAGCGCGGCTTCTGCCTGATGATCGGCGGCGAGCAGGCGGCTGTCGAGCGTCTCGACCCGATCTTCCGATCGCTCGCCCCGGGGGCCGGGACGGCCGAGCCCACGCCCAGCCGGAGCGCCGGCCGCTCCACCGCCCACGAGGGTTACCTCCACTGCGGGCCCCACGGCGCGGGCCACTTCGTGAAGATGGTCCACAACGGAATCGAGTACGGACTCATGGCCGCCTACGCCGAGGGGCTCAACATCCTCCGCAAGGCCGACGCGGGGACCCGAGAGACCGCGGCCGACGCCGAGACCGCACCGCTGCACGAGCCGCAGGCCTACCGCTACGAGATCGACGTCGCCGAGGTCGCGGAGGTCTGGCGGCGCGGGTCGGTCGTCGCCTCGTGGCTGCTCGACCTGACCGCCGCCGCGCTCGCCGAGTCGCCGGAGCTCGAGGACTTCACCGGGCGGGTGTCGGACTCGGGTGAGGGTCGGTGGACGATCGAGGCGGCGATCGACGTCGGCGCCCCCGTCCACGTGCTCGCCGCCGCGCTCTTCGAGCGCTTCGCCTCGCGCGGAGAGGCCGAGTGGGGAGGTCAGCTCCTGTCGGCCATGCGCAACCAGTTCGGCGGCCACGCCGAGCGCCCCGGCGTCGCGGGGGGCGGGTGATGGCCGCCACCGCGCCCGACATCGAGCGGCCCGAAGGGCGCGACCTCGCGGTTCCGCCCGACCACGTCATCATCCTCTTCGGTGCGACGGGCGACCTCGCGCAACGCAAGCTCTGGCCCGGCCTCTACCACCTCGAGGCTGCCGGACTCATGCCGTCCGAGTTCGGGATCATCGCGACCGCCCGCGGCAACTACTCCGACGACGAGCTGCGCGCGCTCGTCCGCAAGACGGTCGAGGGCTCGGGACGCGCCCCCCTCGACGAGGACGCGTGGGCGCGCTTCGCACGCCGCCTCTCCTACACGATCACCGACACGAGCGGTCCGCGCCACCTCGACGCCGCCGTCGAGGCTGCCGAGCAGCGGGCCGGGGGGCGCCTGCGCCGGCTTCACTACCTCTCGGTTCCGCCCGCCGCCATGGGGCCCATCGTGCGCGAGATCGGGCGCGCCGGGCTTGCGCCGCACTCGCGCGTCGTGCTCGAGAAGCCCTTCGGGACCGACCTCGCCTCGGCGCGTGAGCTGAACGCCCTCTTGCACGAGGTGTTCGAGGAGCAACAGGTCTTCCGCATCGACCACTTCCTCGGCAAGGAGGCCGTGCAGAACATCCTCGCCCTGCGGTTCGCCAACGGCATGTGGGAACCGGTGTGGAACCGCGAGCACATCGAGCACGTCGAGATCGACGTGCCGGAGACCCTCGGCTTGACCACCCGCACCGCCTTCTACGAGGCGACGGGCGCCTACCGCGACATGGTCGTCACCCACCTCTTCCAGCTGCTCGGCTTCGTGGCCATGGAGCCCCCGACGGCGCTGAGGGCGCGGGAGCTCGTGGCCGAGAAGGACAAGGTCTTCCAGGCCATGCGCGCGCTCGGACCCGACGACCTCGTACGCGCCCAGTACTCGGGCTACCGCGACGAGCCCGGCGTGCGGCCGGGCTCGGAGACCGAGACGCTGGCGGCCGCCCGAGTGTGGATCGACAACTGGCGCTGGGCCGGGGTGCCCTTCTTCCTGCGCACGGGCAAGCTCATGACCGAGGGGCGCCGCCTGGTCACGATCGCCTTCCGCGACCCTCCCACGCGGATGTTCCCGACCGGCTCGGGCGTCGAGGAACAGGATCCGAACCATCTCAGCTTCGACCTCGGCGACCCGGGCGTCCTCTCGCTCGGCTTCCAGGCCAAGACTCCCGGGCCCGGGATGACCGTCGAGCACGCCCACCTCACCTACTCGTTCGCCTCGGCCCAGAGCCACGAGCAGTCGCTCGAGGCCTACGAGCGCCTGATCTACGACGCGATGGTCGGCGACCACACGCTGTTCACCACGGCACACGGCGTGGAGCGGTTGTGGGAGGTCTCCGACCGCGTGCTCGCCGACC
>JACCUC010000275.1 GCA_013812065.1 Thermoleophilaceae bacterium
CGGCGCGCTCCTCGGGGCTTGCGACCAGGTAGACCTTGACCGCGGCGTCGGGTGCCACGACGGTGCCGATGTCGCGACCCTCGGCCACCCAGTCGCCGGTCGCGAGGACCGCCCGCTGGCGCTCTACGAGCGCGGCGCGCAGCTCCGGGTCGGTGGCGATCCGCGAGGCCGCCTCGGACGCGCGTGGGGTGCGGATCTCCGCGGTGAGGTCGCGGCCGTCGACCAGGTAGCGCGTTGCTCCGACCACCTCGAGCTCACGGGCGCGCGCGGCGGGCGGACCGCCGCGCTCGAGTACCGACACCCCGACCGCCCGGTACATCGCCCCGGTGTCGAGGTAGTCGAAGCCGAGGCGCTCGGCCACCGCCCGCGCCACCGTGCTCTTGCCGGCGCCGGCCGGACCGTCGATCGCCACCACCATTGTTTCGGAGAGGCTAATCGCCGACCCGCCGTGACGAATGTCGACGGGTCCAGAGGTGACCGCTTCGGAGATGGCGAGGCGCTGTTCGGGCCTGAACGAATGGCCAGAGATGCGACCCGACCCTTCCCTGCCCGCCTGGTTTGCCGATCACCGGGCGAAGCAACGTCGAAAAAGGCAAACCCGCTGCGAGGCGGGGGCGCAAAACCAGGGGCCTGGAACAAAAGGTCGCCCAGTTGCCGAGGAGGCACTCATTGAAGCTCAAAGCACCATCTGCCGTGGGCGCAGTACTCGTGGCCGGAGCGCTCGCCTTCCCCGTCGGGGCCGGCGCGCGCATCCAGACGGGCGTGAGCTCGGTCAAGGCCCACACGAACAGAGCCGACGCGGCGCTCGACCGGGCCGTCACCCTGTTTGAGAAGAACCGCGACGGACGGGCCAAGCAGTCTTTCCACCGCAGCCGCAGGGAGATGGGCCAGGCCACGGCCGAGGCCGCACGGCTGCGCAGCGCGGCCAGCAGCGCTTCTGCGCGGGCGGCGGCCGCGCGCGCGCAGATGCTCGTGGCCGACCAGCAGGGCGAGAACATCGAGCAGCTCACCGAACTTCTCGACGAGGTCGAGGGCCGCGTGAAGAATGCGATCGCCAAGGCAGCGCTGACCGACACGCGCGGCCTCGAGCAGGCGCTCGCCATCATCGGAGTGCTGCTCGACCAGGTTCCAAGTCAGGCGACCGCTGGCTTGGACGCGGCGCTCGCGGCGCTTTTCCCAAATCCGCAATCGCCCTAATAGGTTCGGCAACGGCCCCCACAGCGAGGTAAGCGGGAGCCCCGTCCATCGCGGCGGGGCTTCCGCGTCTTAAGGCTCACCCTTCCAGCAGCCCTCTCAGGTCGTCCTCGAACCCCGGATAGGAGATCTCGACCGCCTCCATCCCCTGGACCTCGACGCCCTCGCGCGAGGCCAGCCCCGCCACCGCCCCGAGCATGGCCAGGCGGTGATCGCCGCGAGCGTCGAACGAGCCGCCCCGCAGCCCGCCGCTCCCCCGTACGGCGAAGCCGTCCTCGGTCGCCTCGATGTCGGCCCCGAGTCCGCGCAGACCCTCGACCACACCGGCGATGCGGTCGGTCTCCTTGACGCGCAGCTCCGCGGCTCCCTGGACGACCGTCTCCCCCTCGGCAAAGCAGCCGAGCAGCGCCACGAGCGGGAGCTCGTCGATCGCCAGCGGGACCTCCTCGGCGACGACCGTCGTCGCCTCGAGCGGGGCGGCGCACACGTCGAGCTCCCCCGCGGGCTCGGTGTCGAGCGAGGGGACGAGTCCCGTCCGCGCCGTCGCGCTCGCCTCCCGGCCGCCGTCCCACGCCGGCGGGGGATCCTCGAGCTCGCCTACGATCACCGCGCCCATCCGCTCGGCGATTCGAAGGAAGCCGTTGCGGGTCCAGTTGAGCCCGACGTCGTTGACGACGATCCGCGACCCCGGCACCACGCACGCCGCCGCAACCAGGAACGCCGCCGACGAGGGATCGCCCGGAACGACGACCTCGTCCAGCTCGAGCTCGTCGGTCGCCGCCACGCGCACGGTCAGGCCGTCGCGTTCGACCGGAGCCCGAGCGCGCGCGAGCATCCGCTCGGTGTGGTCGCGGCTCGGCGTCGGCTCGGTCACCCGCGTCTGTCCCGAGGCCAGCATGCCTGCGAAGATCAAACAGGTCTTGACCTGGGCGCTCGCCACCTGAAGCGTGTGGCCGATCCCCTGCAGTCGCCGGCCGCGCACGGTCAGCGGCGGCAGCCGATCATCGTCGGCTTCGACCTGGGCGCCCATGCTCCGCAGCGGCTCGACGACGCGCGCCACCGGGCGACGGCGGATCGACTCGTCGCCGTCGAGCGTCCAGCGTCCCGACGGCTGGCCGGCGAGCCAGCCGGGCAGTATCCGCATCAGCGTGCCGGCGTTGCCGACGTCGAGCGTCCCGTCCGTCGGCTCGAAGGCGCCCTGCAGGCCGACCCCGCGAATCACGAGCTCGCCCTCGCGCTCGTCCACCCCGGCCCCGAGCGCCAGCACCACGTCGAGCGTGGAGCGGGTGTCGGCGGCGTTCAGGAAGTTGCGCACGGTGACCGGCTCATCGCACATCGCTCCCACGAGCGCGGCCCGGTGGGAGATCGACTTGTCGGCCGGTGGGGTGACCGCCCCGCTCAGGCCGTGGACGGGATCGAAGCGGGGGTTCACGTCCGGGCCCCGACGGTGAAGCCGAGCTCCTCGATCAGCTCGCGTGCGCGCGCGGCGGTGTCGTCCCCGGTCACCCACAGGGTCATTGCGCCCGAGCTCATGTCGGCGGCGGGGGCAAGTGCCATGTCGACGATGTTGACGCCCGCGCGACCGAGCGCGAGTGCCACCTGCGCGACGATACCCGGGCGGTTGGGGACGACGAGCCGCAGCTCGCGCACCGGCCCGCCGACGATCTCGGTCTCGAGCACCCGGTCGCGGTCGCCACGGGCCGCCTCGCTCCACGCCGCGATCGTCTCCACGTCGCCGGCGCGCAGCGCCTCGGCGACCTCACCCAGAGCCGCCGCCGCCGCGTCGATCTCGGCGGCGATGGCGTGACCGTTGGTGGCATAGATGTCGCCCCAGATCGCGGGATTTGCGCCCGCCACCCGGGTGGCGTCACGGAAGCTCGGCCCGACTCGTGGCAGCGTTTCTCCCTCCGCCTCCACCCGCCCGGCGACCCGACTCACGAGCACGTTGGCGAGGACGTGGGGCAGGTGGCTCACCGCCGCGAGCAGGCGGTCGTGGGTAGCTGGGTCGATGGCCACCGGGTGAGCCCCAAGGGCGGCCACGAGCCGGTGGAGGCGCTCGTAGAGGAGGCCCGACGCCCGGTTCCCGGGGGTCAGGTACCACGTCGCGCCCTCGAAGAGGTCCGCGCGTGCGTGCTCGATGCCGGCCGTCTCCGCACCGGCCACGGGATGCCCCCCAACGAAACGCTCGTCGTCGGTCGAGGCCGCGATCACCCGCTTCGTCGAGCCGACGTCGGAGACGACACAGTCGCGCCCGGCCGCCGCCAGCGCCTCGCCCGCCAGCTGCGGCAGCGCCCCGACCGGCGCACAGCACAGGCA
>JACCUC010000293.1 GCA_013812065.1 Thermoleophilaceae bacterium
GCACGCGACCTCGGCAGCGCGGTGCTCGGCTTCGCCTCGTCGGGCCTGCCCGGCCCGGCCGGCAACCGCGAGAGCTTCGTCTGGCTCGCCGAGTCCGGCCGCGGCGGAGATGTCGCCGATCTCGAGCGCGCCGCACGGAGCGCCGAGCCGTGAGCAGTCCGGGGTCGATCGCCCTGTTCACGCACGCGACCGTCGAGGACACGGCCCACGGCGTGGCCGCGCTGCTCGACGCCGCGAGCGCCGCAGGGGTGGAGGTCCGGGTGCCGCCGACCGAAGCCGAGAAGCACGGCATCGAGGCAGGACCCGGAGTCGTGGTGGGCGAGGAGCCCTCGGACGACACCGACATCGCCGTCGTGCTCGGGGGCGACGGGACCATTCTCACCACGCTGCGGGCCTTCGCAGCGCGCGACGTCCCCGTCTTCGCCATCAACTACGGCGCGATCGGCTTCCTGTCGACGGTCGACCACGGCGAGCTTCAGGAGGGGATCAGGCGCGTGCTCTCCGGCGACTTCGAGATCCTCGCGATCCCGGCGCTCGAGGTCCAGGTCGACGGGGCCAGGCGGCTTGCGGTCAACGACGCATCCTTCCACCGGCGCCCCGACGACCGGGTCGCCGAGCTCGCCTACTCGGTCGAGGGCGAGGAGCTCGGCCGCGTGCGCTGCGACGGCCTCGTGGCCTCGACGCCGGTGGGTTCAACCGGTTACAACCTGGCCAACGGGGGACCGGTCCTTGCCTGGAAGGTCGAGGGCTTCGTGGTGTCGTTCATCGCGCCGCACACCCTCACGGCGCGGGCGCTCGTGGTCGACACCGACACCGTGCTGGAGGTCGAGAACCTCTCACGCAGACATCCGGTCGACGTGAGCGCCGACGGCCGCAACGTCGCCACGCTCGCCTCCGGGGACCGCGCCGAGGTGCGCTTCTGCCACGACGGGGTGTTGATCGCCCAGCTTCCCGGCTCGAGCTTCTACCACCGGCTGCGCGAGAAGTTCGGGCGGTTGGCGAATTGAGGTCGAGAGCGCTGCTGACAGATGTCCGGTGAGGAGAGAGTAAAAACCCCGTAACGGACGTTACGGTCGAGTCCCGGGCAGGCGCCGGGAGGGAGACCTCGCGAGCGGTCCGTCGGACCCCGGTGGTACATGTGGCCGCATGATGCTCGAGCTGCGCGTCGAGAACCTCCTGTTGATCGAGCGGGCCGAGCTCCGACTCGGACCCGGCCTGACCGTCCTCACGGGCGAGACCGGGGCCGGCAAGACCGTGCTCGCCCACGCGCTGGATCTCCTGCTCGGCGGGCGCCCGCGCGCCGGGATCGTGCGCCCCGGCGCGAGCGAGGCCTACGTGGAGGGAGTCTTTGCGCCACCCCCGGGACTATTCGACGACCCGGCGCTCGCCGAGCTGCGCGAGCGTCTGCCCGAGGCCGACGACGAGCTCCTGCTCGCCCGACGGGTGGGCGCCGAAGGCCGCACGCGCGCGTTAGTGCAGGGGCGCACGGCGAGCGCGGCCGACCTGCGTGAGCTCGGGGGGCGCCTCGTCTCCTTCTACGGCCAGCACGAGCACCGTCGCCTGACCCTTGCCGCCCAGCAGCTCGAGGTCCTCGACGCCTTCTGCGGAGCCGGCCATCTCGAGCGCCGGGCGGAGCTCTCGCGGGAGCACGCGCACGTGCGACAGCTCGAGGCCGAGCTTGCCGAGCTTCGCGCCCGCACGGGTGCCCACGAGCGCGAGCGGGATCTGCTCGCCTACGAGCTCGAGGAGATCGACGCGCTCGGGCCCGACTCCGGTGAGGAGCGCTCCCTGCGCGAGGAGCGCGAGCGCCTGCGCCAGGTCGACGCCCTGCGCGCGGCAGCCGGGGGCGGAGCCGAGGCGCTCGCGGCCGAGTCCGGGGACGGGCTCGACGTCGTCCAGGCGCTCGCCGAGAGCGAGCGGCGGGCCGAGGCGGTGGCGGGCGTCGACCCCGCACTCGACGCGCTCGCCGAACGTTTGCAGATTCTGCGCATCGAGACCAGCGACCTCGGCGGCGAGCTTCGCCGCTACGCCGACGAGCTGTCGCAGGAGCCCGGGCGGCTCGAGGAGGTCGAGGACCGCCTCGACCGCTACGAACGCCTCGCCCGCAAGCACGGCGGCAGTGTCGAGTCGGTGCTCGCTCACGCCGAGCGGTGCCGGGCCGAGCTCGACGGGCTCGAGACCGCCGAAGAGTCGATCGACGGGGTTGAGCGGGCGCTCGCCGCCGTCGCCGCCGAGGAGGACGGGCGTGCTCGCACGCTCAGCGCGGCCAGGTCCGAAGCCGCTCCCCGCCTCGCCGAGGCGGTGATGGGCGAGCTCTCGGAGCTCGGCATGGACGGAGCGTCGTTCTCGGTGGAGATCGAGCCGCGCGAGCGGCGGACCGCGCTCGGCGACGAGCGGGTCGAGCTCCTGATCGCCCCGAACGCCGGGGTCGCGGCGGCGCCTCTGCGCGAGACCGCCTCGGGCGGCGAGCTGTCGCGGACCATGCTCGCGCTCATGAGCGTCGCGAGCGACGGCGGGCCCGACGCCGGGGAGGGGGGCGAAACGCTCGTCTTCGACGAGGTCGACGCGGGGATCGGCGGTCAGACCGCCCGGGCGGTCGGCCGCAGGCTGGCGCGCCTGGCCGAGCACCGCCAGGTCATCTGCATCACCCACCTGCCCCAGATCGCGTCGCTGGCCGATCGCCACTTCCGGATCGAGAAGCGACCCGGCGGCGATCTCGCTCACACGGTGGTCGAGGAGCTCGCGGGAGGTACGGTCGTCGACGAGCTCTGTCGGATGCTCGGCGGGGACGCCGACGACGACGACGCCCGTCGCCACGCCGAGGCGCTGTTGACGGCTGCCTGATCGGGGCTGGCGTCCGCCTTCGCCGCTAGCTTGGTCTCGTCGCCATCGCCCGTGCTGGCCCAACTAGACTCATCCGGAGACCCCATGCGTAGCCGCCCCGACACCCGCTTCATCTTCGTGACGGGCGGCGTCGTCTCCGCGCTCGGCAAGGGGATCGCCGCGGCTTCGATCGGCCGCCTGCTCGTGGCCCGCGGCCTCCAGGTGGCCATCCAGAAGTTCGATCCCTACATCAACCTCGACCCGGGCACGATGAGCCCGTTCCAGCACGGCGAGGTGTTCGTCACCGAGGACGGGGCGGAGACCGACCTCGACCTCGGCCACTACGAGCGCTTCACCGGCGCGAACACGACGCGGGGCTCGAACGTCACGACCGGCGCGATCTACCACTCCGTCATCCGGCGCGAGCGCCGCGGCGACTACCTCGGCAAGACCGTCCAGGTCATCCCCCACGTCACCGACGAGATCAAGCAGCGGATCCGGCTGGTCGCCGACGCCCAGGACGTCGACTTCGTGATCACCGAGATCGGCGGGACGGTCGGGGACATCGAGTCGCTGCCCTTCCTCGAGGCCCTGCGCCAGTTCCAGGTCGAGGAGGGGCGGCGCCGCTGCATGTTCGTCCACCTCACTCTCGTGCCGTTCCTCGGCCACGCCGGCGAGCTCAAGACCAAGCCGACCCAGCACTCGGTCCAGGAGCTGCGGCGGATCGGCATCCAGCCCGACCTCGTCATGTGCCGCTCCGAAGCGGTGCTCGAGCGCGACATCCGCGAGAAGATCGCCCTGTTCGCGAGCCTGCCGATCGAGAGCGTGGTCGGCGCGCGCGACGTCGACTCGATCTACGAGGTCCCCCTGTCGTTCCGCGGCCAGGGCGTCGACGACCAGGTCCTCGAGCACTTCGGCATCGAGGCCGGACCGCCCGACCTCGCCGAGTGGGAGGAGCTCGTTCGGCGGGCGGGTACGGCCGACCGGACGGTGCGGATCGGGGTGGTCGGCAAGTACGTCGCGCTCGAGGACGCCTACCTGTCGGTCAACGAGTCGCTGCGCCACGCGGGGATCCACCACGGGGCGAACGTCGAGGTCCGCCTGGTCGACGCCGAGGTGCTCGGTCGCGAGGAGGGCGAGCGAGAGCTCGCCGGCTGCGATGGCGTGCTCATTCCCGGTGGGTTCGGCACGCGCGGGATCGAGGGCAAGATCCACGCCGCCCGCTTCGCCCGCGAGCGCGGCGTCCCGTATCTCGGCATTTGCCTGGGGATGCAGGTCGCGGTGTCGGAGTTCGCCCGCCACGTGGTCGGTATGGAGGGAGCCAACTCGACCGAGTTCGATCCGGAGACCCCCTATCCGGTGATCGACCTCCTGCCCGAGCAGAAGGAGGTCCGCGACCTCGGCGGGACCATGCGCCTCGGCGCCGACCCGGTCAAGCTCCACGAGGACACCCGCGCCCGCGAGGTGTACGAGGAGGCCGTCATCTACGAGCGCCACCGCCACCGCTACGAGATCAACAACCACCTGCGCCGCCACCTCGAGGCCGAGGGCCTCGTGTGCTCCGGAACCTCGCCCGACGACCGGCTGGTCGAGATCGTCGAGCTGCCCGACCACCCGTTCTTCGTCGCCTCCCAGTTCCATCCCGAGTTCAAGTCGCGGCCGCTGCGCCCACACCCGCTGTTTCGCGAGTTCGTCGGCGCAGCGCTCGAGCGGGCGGAGCAACGGCCCGAGGCGGAGATGACGATGGTCGCGGGCCAAGCCTGACGGCGCGTCCTCTAGCGTCTCTGCGGTGACGACGAGAACCGCCACCCGTGCCCGCCCCGAGGAGCGCGAGCGCCTGCTCCGCGACTTCGTCCGTCTGTGCGAGATCGAGACCCCCTCGCGCCGCGAGCGCGGGGTGGCCGACGCGCTGACGCGAGAGCTCCGTGCCCTCGGACTCGAGGTCAGCGAGGACGAAAGCTCCTCCGAGACCGGCGCCGACGCGGGAAACCTGCTCGCGCGCGTCCAGGGCACAGGCGGCGAGGGCACGGTCCTGCTCTGCGCGCACATGGACACGGTCCCGCTCGCAGGCCCGGTTGAGGTCGTCCGCGAGGAGGGGTTCTTCCGCAACCGCCACGAGGCCATCCTCGGCGCCGACAACAAGGTCGCCGTCGCCGTGCTCCTCGCAGTCGCGCGGCGGCTCGCGCGCGAGCCCGCGCGGGCGGACGTCGAGCTCCTGTTCACCACGTGCGAGGAGCGCGCCCTCGCCGGGGCCAAGGCCTTCGACCGCTCGCGCCTGCGGGCCGATCACGGCTTCGTCTTCGACCACGCCTCGCGGCTCGGCGAGTTGATCGCCGCCGCGCCCACGTACTACCGGATCGAGGCGACCTTCCGGGGCCAGGCCGCCCACGCCGGCCTGGCACCGGAGGCGGGGCGCAGCGCCATCGTCGCCGCCGCGACGGCGATCGCCCGCCTGCGCCTCGGGCGCCTCGACGGGGAGACGACCGCCAACGTCGGTCGCATCGAGGGCGGAAGTGCCGCCAACGTCGTCCCCGAGCGGTGTCGCATCGAGCTCGAGGCCCGCAGCCTCGAGCGCGACCGCGCGCACGCGACCGTGACCGAGATCGTCGACGTGCTAACCGACGCCGCCGGCGGCGCCGAGTGCGACGTCGAGACCGAGGTCGAGGAGGGCTTCCGGGGCTACCGCCTGGCCCGCAGCGCGGAGCCCGTCCAGGTCGCCTCCGCGGCGCTCTCAGAGCTCGGCTTCGAGCCGCGTCTGCGGACCACGGGCGCGGGGTCGGACGCCAACGTCCTCAACGCGGCCGGACTCCCGTGTCTGAACGTCGCCGACGGCAGCGAGCACAACCACCGCCCCGACGAGCGCGTGAGCGTCGTGGCACTCGAGTCCATCCTCGACGTGGCGCTCGGGATCGTCGCGCGGAGCGGGTGATGCGGGTGAGCCACAGAGGGGAGGAGCGACATGTTTGAGCACACCGGTGGAGAGGAGGTCTACGCCGGCAAGATCTTCAGCGTCCGCGTCGACCGCTTCCGCCATGACGACGGCGAGGAGGTCACGCGGGAGTGGGTCGTCCACCCGGGCGCGGTCGCGGTCCTCGCCCACGACCGCGAGCGCTTCTGGATGGTCGCTCAGCCGCGCGAGGCCGCGGGGGAGGAGGCGCTCCTCGAGCTTCCGGCCGGCAAGCTGGACGAAGAGGGCGAGGACCCGCTCGAGACCGCGCAGCGCGAGCTCGCCGAGGAGATCGGCAAGCGCGCCGAGAGCTGGCGCCATCTGACCACGTTCTACGCGTCGGCGGGATTCACCGACGAGGCAGTGCAGGTCTACCTGGCCACCGATCTCTCGGACACCTCGGCCGAGTCGGACGAGGAGGAGCGGATCGAGATTCGCGAGGTCCCGCTCGCAGAGCTTGACGCGACGATCGCAAGCTGCCGCGACGCCAAGACCCTCGTCGGTCTGCTCTGGTTTCGCGCCTACGTGCGCGAGGGCTGACCCGCTCGGGAGGTCGCCCCCGGCGGGCGGCGAACGGTGATAGGTGGCCTCGCCCGCCTCCGCGCCGACCACGCGCCGCTTCGAGGAGCTCGTGCTCGACTTCCTCGCCCACCTCGAGCTCGAGCGCGGGCTCGCCCGCAACACGCTCACCGCCTACCGATCGGACCTCCTGCACTTCGGTCGCCACCTGGCCGAGCGCGGCTCGGACCCCGAGACCGCCTCGCCCCGCGACCTCGCCGACTACCTCGCCCACCTGGCCTCGGGCGACAGCGGGCGTACGGCGTCCCCAGCCACGCTGCGCCGCCGGTCGGCCTGCCTGCGCTCCTTCTACCGCCACCTGCGCCGCGAGGGGCTGCGCGAGTCCGATCCCACGACGGGGATATCGACTCCGCGCCGCCCCGCCCGCCTGCCCGACGTCCTCAGCCGCGACGAGATTCGCGCCCTCCTCGCCCAGCCGAAGGGTACCGAGCCGCTGGCCCTGCGCGACCGCGCGCTGCTCGAGACCATGTACGCGTGCGGTCTGCGCGCCTCGGAGACCACGGGGCTCGAGCTGCGCGACCTCGATCTCGAAGCCGGGATCCTGCGTGCTCGCGGCAAGGGCTCAAAGGAGCGGATCGTGCCCGTCGGCCGGGCGGCACGGGCGGCGCTGCGGCCCTACCTCGAGCGGGGCCGGCTCAAGCTCGTCGGCGCGCGGGTCGAGGCCCGGATGTTCGTCAACGCGCGCGGGGCCCCGCTGACGCGCCAGGGCCTGCACGGGATCATCGAGCGCCACGCGCGCGCGGCCGGGCTCGCGGGCCGGCTGAGCCCGCACACCCTGCGTCACACCTTCGCCACCCACCTGCTTGCGGGCGGCTGCGACCTGCGTTCGCTACAGGAGATGCTCGGCCACGCCGACGTCTCGACGACGCAGATCTACACCCATCTCTCGACGGACCGACTCAAGGAGGTCTACTTCAGCGCCCATCCGCGCGCGGTGGAGTGAGAGGCGGACGAGCCACTAGCCTCGGGCTCGATGCCGGAGCTCCCCGAGGTCGAGACCATCCGCCGGGCTCTCGCCCCGCGAGTCGAGGGCTCCGTGCTCGAGCACCTGGAGATCCTCGATCCCCGCTTCTGCGCGCCGGCCCCGCCCGAGGAGCTCGAAGCCGCGGTGGCGGGACGGGCGGTCGAGCGGCTGACCCGGCGCGGCAAGTATCTGGTCTGGGAGCTCGGCCCGCCGGCGGTTCAGACCGCCGGCGCGGTCGCCCCGGAACCGGTCTACCTCGTGCTCCACCTGCGCATGACCGGCAACCTACTGCTCGCGGTGCGGCCCGACGCGCTCGAGACCCCTCACCTCCGCGTGCGCTTCGAGCTGCGCTCCGGCGACCGCGTGCTCTTCACCGACCCGCGCCGCTTCGGCACCGGCGTCCTCCTGCGAGGGCCCGAGGCCCGGGACGCCTACTTCGCCGCCCGCCTGGGCGTCGAGCCGCTCCATCCCGACTTCACCGCCGACGCGCTGGGTGCGCTCGCCGCCGGCCGCCGCACGCCGGTCAAGGCCTTCCTGCTGAGCCAGGAGCGGATCGCGGGAGTGGGGAACATCTACGCCGACGAGGCGCTCTTTCGCGCCGGCATCCACCCGCTGCGCCCGGTCGGGACGCTGCGGCGCAGCCAGCTCGCCGTGCTACGCGACGCGGTCGTCGAGTCGCTCGAGGCCGGCATCGACGCCCGCGGGGCGACGATCGACGACTTTCGCCAGCCCGACGGGGCGCGCGGCGCCTTCCAGGACCGCTTTCTCGTCCACCGCCGCGCCGGCGAGCCGTGTCCCGATTGCGGGCGCGAGATCGTCAAGCTCCGGGTGGCTCAGCGGGGGACCTACGTGTGCGAGGGGTGCCAGCCGCGCCCGCGGTCGCGGCGGCGTGGCCGCGGCGGCCCGGCCACCAGCGCACCGGCTCGCGCCTAGATCACGCCGCCAGCAGCCGGGGCAGGCGCCCGTCGCGGTCGGCCTCGAGCAGCTCACGAAAGCCGCCGATCGAGCGCCCACCGACGAGGATCTGGGGGAAGGTCATTTGCCCGCTCGTCGCGACGAGCTTGGCGCGCCCGTCGGCGTCCTTGGCCAGGTTGACCTCCTCGAAGTCGATCCCCCGGGCGGTCAGCAGGGCCTTGGCCTGCGTGCAGAAGCCGCACGGCTCGGTCGTGTAGAGGATGACCCCTGCCACGCGCCAAAGATAGCCGCGGCGGCGGCGTCCGCGACGCCTGCCAGCCTCCCTCGGCCATGCCCGCGCCGTTCAAGACCGAGGCCGTCGTACTGCGCTCGATCCGCTTCGGCGAGGCCGATCGCGTGCTTCACATCTACACCGCCGAGCGCGGTCGTCTCGGCGCGGTGGCCAAGGGGGTGCGACGTCCCAGGTCGCGCTTCGGGGGCCGGCTCGAGCCGTTCTTTCGCACCCGGCTCATCCTCCACGAGGGCCGCGGCGAGCTGTGCACGGTCACCTCGGCCGAGACCGTACACGCCCATCCCGCGCTGCGCGAGCGCCGCGGCGCCCTCGAGCGCGCCACCGAGGCCTGCGACGCCGTCCTGCGCCTCTTCGATGCCGGCGAGCCGAACCGCCCCGCCTACCACCTGCTCTGCCACGAGCTGGCGCTGCTCGACTCCGAGCCCGCCGCAGCGACCCGCGCGCACGGCCTCGCCTTCCGGCTCAAGCTCGCGCTCGCCGCGGGCTTCCTCCCCGAGCTCGCCGCGTGCGCGACCTGTGGCGACCCCGAGGAGCTCACTGGCTTCTCGGCGAGCGCGGGCGGCGTCGTCTGCGCGGGCTGCGAGGCGAGCTCCTTTCCGTTCGAAAAGGAGGCTCACGACTTCCTTACCGCCGCTCTGGCAAGACCGCTCGCCGAGGCGCCCGAGGCGCTCGAGCCCGCTCTGCGCCAGGCCGATCGCGCGATCGCCGAGACGCTCGAGCACCACGCCCACGTGCGGCTGCGCCGCCTCGCCGCGTAAGCTCTCACCGGTCACGACCGACGCCACGGTCGGCCGCGAAATGAGACCTGACCATCTATGGTGACCGCCGCCCCACCCGTCCCGTTGCGCGACCGCATCCAGGCCCTCGAGGACGCCTTCCTCTCGCCGCTTGCCACGCGCTCGTACCCGGCTCGGCGGGCCGTGGCGGAGGAGGACTCGCCGGTGCGGACTCCGTTCGCCCGCGACCGCGACCGGATCGTCCACTCGAAGGCGTTTCGCCGTCTCAAGCACAAGACCCAGGTCTTCATCTCCCC
>JACCUC010000303.1 GCA_013812065.1 Thermoleophilaceae bacterium
CGCCGTCTTGCCGACGCCGGGGTGGTCCTCGATCAGTACGTGGCCCTCGGCGAGCAGGGCGACCAGGACGTCGCGGACGACCTCGTCGCCGGCCTTGATGGCGCGGCGGATGTTGGCGCTCAGGCGCTCGCCGAGGCGCGCAACGTCGGCGATACCCGATCGGGGGGCGCTGGTCATGGGCGCGATCCTAGGGATGCCGGCGCCGTGCGACCGCCCGGCCGCGCAGGTCACCCGATTGCGGAGCACCGGCGGAACGACCCTCGGAGAGTGGCGCGCGCTCCGCTCGGCCGCAGGATGACGCCCACCGATTCAGGTCTTGCTCTGATCCGCGCCGCGCCGCGCCGCGAAGGGAGCACCATGGATTGGCGACTCCCGGCGACGCGCCGTGTCTAGGCTGCCGCCAGGCGACATATCGGACGGTAGCGGGGGGAGCATGCTGGATACGCTGCTCGCGCCTCTGCGCATCCCTGACCGTGTCATCGAGGTGCTCGAATCGCTGGCCGAGGCGGCGCGCGAGGTGGGACCGATGCGCGTCGAGCTCACACGCGTCCGCCAGCAGACCGAGCCACTGGCCGGCCTGATGCCCACGCTCGAGCAGGTACTCGAGCACACCGAGCAGGTCCCCGAGATTCTCTCCGTGGTGGAGCGCCTTAGCAGGCAGACCGAGCCGCTTGCGCAGCTGCTCTCCGCCGTGGAAAGCGTCGAGGAGAGCCTCGGGGAGCGGCTCGACTCGGTCCGGGTGGTCGTCGGCTCGCTGGAGAGCGAGGACTCATATCTCAACAGGACGGTGTGCGACCTGGTCGGCGAGCTACGCGCCATGCACGAGACCATCACCGGGCTCAAGGGCGATGTCAGGAGCCTCACCGACCGCATGCCCGACCCTAACCGCGGACCGCTCGAGAAGGCGCGAGATGCCTTGACGAGCAACAGCGACCGACGCTAGCGCCGATTGTTCGCCAGCAGCGGAGGGGGAGGGATGCGAACCCTCGATGGACCGATCTGGCCCATAACGGTTTTCAAGACCGGTTCGAAACAGCCGGTTTGCAGGGGCACACGAACGTGCGCGCCATCGAGCGCGCCATTCAGACCGAGTAGTAGTAGCCGCGTCGTGGCTCGGCAGCCATCCAGCGCGGCCAGCGCGGCTCGTCGTAGGTTCGGGTAAGCTCTCGCACGTCTGAGCGGGGCGACACACGACCGAGGGGAACCCGATGCCTCACCCACGTAGACGCCCGAGTGCGACCGCGCTCCTTATCGCCCTGCTTCCCACGGCTCGGCGCGCTCTTTCTGGTCGGCCTCGGCCTCGCCACGACTCGGCGCGCGGGGTGACGAGCGAGTCGAGGGGGCGCAAGCTGGGTTGGTCCTCGGGGGTCGTGCTCAGCGCGTGCCTCGCCGCAACCGTATTCGCCGGATGCACCGAAGAGGAGAAGAGGGCTTTGATGGAGCAGCGGTCGACGGTTCGCGTCGAGCGGGTCATCGACGGGGACACCGTGGTCGTGTCGCGCGTCGGCACGATGCGTCTCATCGGCGTCAACGCACCCGAGGAGGGTCGCTGCGGCGACGATGCCGCGACTCGCTTCACTCGCCGTCGGCTCAAGGATAAGCGCGTCGAATACGAGCTCGGCGAGGACCGCAGGGACCGCTGGGGCCGCACGCTTGCTTACCTGAGGCGCGGCGACACGATGCACAACCGGGCCCTCATCGAGGAGGGCTACGCGAAGGCGCTCACCATCCCGCCCAACGACAAGTACGCCGACCGGTTCGAGGCGGCCGAAGAGAAGGCTAAGCAGCGGGACGAGGGTCCTCAGGCGGACTGCGCCCAGAAGCGGCAGGAGGTCGCGCTCGGGCGTGCCCGCGCGAACGAGCGTGCCGAGCGAGCCGAGCAAGCGGAACGGCTCGCTCGACGAGTCCGCGCAGCCGAGAGACGCGTGAAAAGGCAGCAGCGTCGCGACCGCGGGGACCGCGGGGACCGCGGCGGCGCCGGCGGCGGGGGGTCTAGCGCCGCCAGAGCTCCGAAGAACTGCAGCGGGGTCAGTGGTCCGATCCCGACCCCACCACGCGATCCGAACAACCTCGACGTGGACAACGACGGGCAGGCGTGCGAGTGAGGAAGGGCGGGGAGACCAGCGGCTTGGTCTCGCCTCCGGCCAACGCGTGCGCGGCGACAACAGTGCAGAGGATCACCAGCAGCCCGACGGCCAGCGCGAAGCTTGGCAGTCGGTGCGCGCCACTTGCGCGCCGGTAGGCACCCTGCTCGTGCGGTTTCCTGCGTTCTCCAGCGGTCGAGAGGGGGAGGGTCGGAAGACACCACCGCGCCGCTGGAAGTAGCGGTTTAGCAGCGTTTTTCGCTCTACGAGCGGAGGGGGAGGGATTCGAACCCTCGGTCCCGGTCATCCCGGGACAACGGTTTTCAAGACCGCCGCAATCAACCGCTCTGCCACCCCTCCCGGGGCGGCGTGAGCCTAGCTGGCGAGCTCGCGACGGCGTGGGCGTCGGCAGGCCGTAGCCGCCTCAGGGTTAGGCGAGCGTCGAACCGCTCGGCGACCTATCCGGCGACCAGAGCGGGAACGCTCGCCGGTTGGGCCTCGGCCGCCGCGCTGCCGTCGGCGATCGCGATGCGCAGTACGGCGGTCTCCGCGTCCGCCGCCACGTCACGCGCGTGCGAGATGGCCGCGGGGATCTCGTCGGCCGGGACCCCGCACGTCTCGAGAAAGCGCTCGGTACTCCTGTGGTCGAGCATGGTGACCTCCACCTCGAGCTCCTCTAGCCGCTCGCCATCGCCGGCGGCCCGCCGACCGGTCGAGAACACGCACGCGGCCATGTCGTCAGAGGCGTCGTCTGCCTCGACGTGGACTGCGCCGATGAGCGCCTGCGCCGCTGTCTCGGCTTCGAGCCCGGCCATCATCTCGGCGAGTCGATCGCGGCCCAAGAGCTCGCCGTCCACCTGCGCCTCGATCAGGCCGTCGGTGTAGAGGCACACCTCACATGCGGCGGGAAGCCGGATCGTCGTCTGGCGACGTCCCGTCGGCAGGAGGCCGATGCCGATCGGGGGCGAGGAAAGCTCAGTGACGGGCTCGTAATCGACCGGGCCCGACAGGATCGGCGGAGGATGGCCGGCGCTCGCGTAGGTGAGCGCTCCGCTCGAAGGCTCGTAGGTCGCGACGACAACGGTCGCGAACGCGCCGCCGAGCTCCTCCCCGATCGCTTGGTCAGTCATCCCGAGGACTTGGCGTGGCTCGAGCCCCGCGTCCAGGTAGGCGCGGAGCGTGTAGTGCACCAGCGTCGTGCGGGAGAGCGCGTCGCGGCCGTGACCCGAGACGTCGCCCACCATGAAGGCGACGCGATCGTCGTCGAGCTCGAAGGCGTCGTAGAAGTCGCCTCCGGCGGCCAGCCCGGCGGCCGGACGGTACGCCACCGACACGGGCAGGCCCCCGACTCGGTCGGCCACCTGAGGAAGAAGGGCGGCCTGGAGGAAACCGACGTCATCGAGCAGCTCCTCGCGCTGGCGCCTGAGCCGAGTCGCCCGGGCGCGCGAGATTGTGTAGGCCGCCCCCAGCAGCAGCGCGAGAGCTCCAAGCGCCGCGACGGCGAGCTTGACGGGAAGGGGGATGACCCCGACGATGTCGCGGATCGCCTTGGGCAGTACGGAGCCGCTCTCGCGCTCACGCGGGCGCGGCCTCGAGGCGCGTGCCCGGTCGGTCGACGTCGAGGCCGCGCTCGGGCTGTCCGCCGCGTCCCTCCGGCCACCGCGCGGGCGCGACCGCCGTCGAGCTCGAAGGCGTCGTAGAAGTCGCCTCCGGCGGCCAGGCCGGCGGCCGGGCGGTAGGCCACCGATACGGGCAGACCCCCGAGTCGGTCGGGC
>JACCUC010000222.1 GCA_013812065.1 Thermoleophilaceae bacterium
GGGCCGCCACCGCGATCCCAGTCCAGGCCGGCGTTGATGACGTTCATCCCGATGCGCTCGTCGTCCCAGGGCTCGCCGAGTATCCAGTGCTGGCCCTCTCCGAGATACGAGGCCATCAGGATGCCCCCCGGCCTGAGCAGGCGGTGCAGCTCGAGCATCCAGCTGCTCCAGGTCTCGTGGACGAGATGGGTGAAGACGGAGGTGGCCCATATCAGGTCGAAGGACGCGTTCGGCCGCTCGAGCGGCGGCACCTCCCGCGAGAGGAAGAGGTTGAACGGCGGTGACAGGTGCTTGCGCGCCCAGGCGATCGCCGGCTGGTCGATGTCGCACCCGTGGAACTCGCAGCGGTCGGCCTCGGGAGCGAAGTGCCTCAGGACCCGGCCCGCGCCGCAGCCGAAGTCGAGCGCGCTCCGGCCCTCCCAGCTCCAGTCGCCCGGGAGGCGCGAGACGATCGCATTCCGGCACAGCCGTCCGACCCGCTCGTAGCCGCCGTAGGGGTCGGTGTGGTCGAGAGGGCCGGCGCCTCCGGCGATCTCGAGCGGCGGCAGCGGGAGGTCAGCGTCCGGCGGCTTCGTCTCGGTCGCAGCGGCCACTGCGCCGCGACTATAGCGCTACCGGGAAGCCGCTTTGAGGCCTCACGAGCCGCGCTAGCTTTGCGCCTCGATGGACTTCTTCCGCGAGGATCCCGACCCCCGCACCTGGCTCGAGCGAGCCGCCGAGCTCAAGCGGGCGCGGAGCCCGGCGGGCGGTGCTCCGCCCCTCTACTGCTCCGCCCCTCGCTGGTACGGCGGCGAGACCTTCTCGAGGACCTTGGTCATCAGAGGGTGGGCGACGGCGGAGAGCGGGCCGCCCGACGTAACGGTCACGGTCGACGGGGGAAATCCGTATCCCGTCAAGGCCGGGATCCAACGCCCGAGCGCCGCCCACCTCGGCCCTCTGGAGGAGTGGAGCGGGTGGGCCGTCGCCATCGACGGCGAGGAATGGGCCGCAGGGCCCCATGTGCTAACCGTCATGGCCCGCGACGAGCGCAGTCGGGTGACCACCCTCCAGCGCTTCGTGCAGCAGGATCGCGAGGGCCTGTATGCGAGCTGGCGGTCGCGCCGCGACCCGGCACGCTGGCGGGCGCTGGCCACGGGGCCAGCGCGGGAGGAGGCGCTCCCCCACATCGCGGTGCTGCTCGACCGCGGGGACGAGGGAGCGGCCCGGACGGCGGGCGACCGAGGTGCCGACGACGACGCTCTCGCGGCGCACGACCTGCTCGACGTCGACCTGCACGCGGTAAATGGGACGGCGGACGCGCTCGAGCGGCTGCTCGCCGGCGAGGCCGACTACGGGGTGCTCGTGCGCGCCGGAGACGTCCTCGAGCCCGACGCGCTGGTCGCGATCGCCGTCACCGCCGCGATCACCGGATACCCGGACCTCGTCTACGCCGACGACGACCTGACCGACGGCCTCGGACGGCGCCGGTCGCCGCGGTTCAAGCCGCAGTGGTCGCCCGAGCTTCTGCTCTCGACCGACTACGTCGGGCCGTTCGTGGCGCTCGGACGGGACGCTGCCCGCGCGGCGCTCGACGCCGAGGGGGTTCTGCCCTCGTGCGTCTACGACGTCCTGCTGCGGCTGCTCGACGCCGACCTGCACGTCGAGCGGGTGCCGGACGTCCTCGTGGGCCTGGCCGACTCCGCTCCGCCCGACGACGAGCACGACGCGGAGCTGGTACGGGCGGCGATTCGGCGCCGGGGCTCGTCGGGGGACGTGCGCCAGCTGGGGCCCGGCCGGCGGCGCGTCACCTGGGAGCCGACCGCGCGGCCTAAGGTCTCCGCGGTCATAACGACCGGAGTGCGCGAGGACCTGCTGGTCAAGCTGCTGTCCTCCGTGCGCGAGCACACGAGCTACGACCAGCTCGAGATCGTGGTGGTCAACTCGGGCCAGGGCGAGCTCGAGCTCGCCCGGCGGTCGCTCGACGGGCTCGAGCATCGGATCGTCCGCGCGCCCGGTCCGTTCAACTACTCCGCGGCGAACAACATCGGCGCGAGGGCGGCGACCGGGGATTACCTGCTGTTCCTCAACGACGACGTCGAGGTACTCACCCCTCGGTGGATCGAGCGGCTCGTCGGGCAGGCGCAGCAGCCCGGCGTCGGGAAGGTGGGAGTCAAGCTCGTCTATCCCGGTGGTCACGTCGAGCACGGAGGCGTGCTGCTCGGCTCACTCACCGAGATGGCTCGCACCCAGCTCCACCTTCACGCACCGGGAACGGCCGGCAGCGAGCACCTGCTCGAGCTGACCCGCAACAGCGCCGCCGTGGGAACCGCCTGTTCGATGCTGCCGAAGCAGCTCTTCTGGGACATCGGCGGCTTCGACGAGGACCTAGTCATGGTGCTGAACGACGTCGATCTCTCGCTGCGCGTCTGGAACGCCGGGCGTCGGGTCGTGTGGACTCCGGAGGTCGTGCTCACCCACCATCGCCGCGCGTCGCGGGGCAGCGACCCCTGGCCGGGCGACATCGAGCGGTTCAGACAGCGCTGGGAGTCGCTCTTGCGCAGCGGAGACCCCTTCTTCAACCCGAACCTGAAGTCCGAGCCCCAGCACGAGATCGCCGACGCCCCGCCCGACGTCGAGCAGCTCCGGCGGTCGCTCCAGCGCTCGCCGGGGGTGCCCCCGTGGCGCCCGGTGCCGGCGCCGACGCCGGTTGCGCGAGCGCTGGTGCCGGCGCGGGCGCCGGCGAGGAGTTGAGGGGCGACAGCCTCGTTCACTCCCGGATGG
>JACCUC010000329.1 GCA_013812065.1 Thermoleophilaceae bacterium
CGCCTGGGCGGGCCGCCTCGAAGCAGAGCACCGCGAGGCCGCGATCCTGCGCCGCGACCGCGGTCGAAAGACCCACGATCCCCCCGCCGACCACGATGAGATCGAGCTCCGCTTGGCGGCCCATCGATCCCGGCCTACCCGGCCGTTGGGCCGGTCAACCGCGTGGCGGTCCCTCGAAAGTGGTTGGCAGCGCCGGTGGCTCCCGAGTCACGTCACGACCGAGTCGATCGCCTCGACGATCTCTCGCGCGTCCCGTTCGAACGCGATCACCTCCTCTTTCCCGAGTTGCGCCCGTCCGCGCCCCACCCAGTCCGCGGAATGGGCAATTTGGTTGCGACGCTTCGCCAGGGCGTCCATCTGAGTCTCCGAGGTGCCCTTCTTGACATTGCGTTCCGCGTCTACCTGCTTCCACAGCTTCTCGACCCCCACCGTGCCGAACACTTGCCCGATCTTGCTCGGGGCGGCGCTCGACTCCTGGCGCAAGTGATCCGCCAATAGGCGGCGATAGCCCCAACCGCGTCGCTCGTAGCGCTCGAGGTCGAGCACGTCGCCCATCGAGACGCTGAACTCGCGAAGTCCCTTCGGCAGCGGATCGAGGCTCAGGGCCGTCCCGATCATGCAGTTGGACTGCTCGGCCACGTACGTCTCGACTGCCGCGGCAATGGCCACGATCGCCTGCCGTAACAGGGGGCGGAGGGCGTCGTCAGCGAAGTCATCCCGAACCAACCCCTTCTCAGGCTTAAGGATGAGGAAGACCTGATCCGACTCGACGCAGTCGAGCGAATCTCGATGTCGCTTCTGTACGCCGAGGGCTTCCCCGACCCTCTCGCGCAACTCCTGACGCATCCGCCGCTGGCGCTGGTTGCCCAGGGCGCCCGCGAGCTCGAGCAGGCGTCGCGCGTCGGCCATGTTGTCCTCAAAGGTTTTCAGTGGCGTCTGCTTTGCTCGGGCCACGTCCCCATTATGGGGTCGACTCGCTCTCGGTTCAACCGGGGCGAGACTCACGCCATCGGTCCCTTCAGAGGACATGGGCGTCTTCGCGGCGGTGTCTCCGGTCCAGCCGTTAGCCTCACCGCGTGCGCGGCGTTGGACGCTCGACCCGGTGAGCGCCCGAGAGATCTTCGAGGCGCTCGCCGCGCTTCCGGGGGCGCGGCTCGTCAGCTCCCCCACCGGTGACATCGCCGCCAGCGTCGTCCTCGGCGGCGTCGAAGTCGGTCACGCCCGCGTCGTCGACGAGGGTGCCCTGCGCAAGGCATGGCGGACGCGCGCCGACGGCGGTCCTACACCCTTGCTGCTCGTAGTCGACGATCCGCAACGCGAGGCGACCGTGCGCGCGCTCGGGCCGCTTGCGCCCGACGGCCCGATCAGGGCGGTCGGGAGCGCCGAGATGCTCGGTGTCCTCAGTCGCCTGCCCTCCCTCTCGAGCCTGAACGCGGTGCGCGAGCTCGCGGAGGAGATGGACCGCCTCGACCGAACCGGAATCGCGGGCCTCACCGTCAACGGCCTCGGCACGCACCACCTCTTTGCAGAGCGGTTGCGCCAGACCCCGAGCTGGGCGGAGCTCGCCGAGCTCGCCGGAGCGGCGCAGGGCAAGTGGCGCGAGCTGCTCGGGGCGCTGGGGTTCCGTATCGAGCGGCGGCGCACGCGCGGCTGGCTCGCGCGTCATGAGGGGCGGCCGGTCGCCGTCGTTCTCCCGCTGGCAGACCCGGCCGCCTTCTCGAAGCTCGATCGCGACGGTCGCCCGCCGGAGGGGGTGCTTCTCAACGACTGCCCGCGAGGAAGGAGCCCCCTACGGGCTGCTGGCCTCCGGAGCGCGACTACGGCTCTTCGAGGCCGATCCGGTCACGGGCTCGGCCGCCGCGCGCTACCTCGAGCTCGATGCCTCGTCGCTCGCGCCCGACGATCGACCGCTGCTCGGATTGCTCTCGCCCATGTATCTGGCGGAGGGGCGCTTTGCCGCGCTCATGGAGGAGGCCCGCGCGTTCGGAGTGGCCCTGCGCGAGCGCGTCGACCGGGCGATCCGCGAGCGGGTGCTGCCCGTCCTCGGCCTCGAGCTCGGACGCTGGGCCGAGCGCGAGGGCTGGGAGCTCGCCGACGAGGAGACCCGCGGCGAGCTCGAGGCGGCGACCCGCTTCCTCCACGGCAAGGCCTACCTTTTCGGCAACGAAGCCGATCCCCGCGCCGCGCTCGTCACCTCGGCCAACCTGACTGCGGCCGGGCTCCACCACAACCTCGAGCTCGGGCTCGTCGACTACAACGTCGCCCCGAGCGGGGCGGCGATCGCCTGGTTCGGTCGGCTCTGGGCCGAGGCGACCCCGTTCAAGGACGAGCTTCGGCGGCTGCTCTTTCCGGGTGTCGACCTCGTCGATGCCGAGACCGTCTATCTGCGCGCCCTGTTCGAGATCTATGGGGAGGAGATCGCCGGCGACGCCGGGGACGAGCCCCGTGCCGTGCCGCTCGCCTCGTTCCAGCGCGACGGGTACGAGCGCGCGCGCGGCATCCTCGATCGGCACGGAGGAGTCGTCTACGCCGATGGGGTCGGCACCGGGAAGACGGCGATCGGCCTCGCCTTCATCGAGGAGTACGCGCTGCGCACCGGCCACCACGCGTTGGTCGTCTGCTCCGCGCAGCTCAAGCGCGAGTGGGAGGCGCACATTCATCGAGCGCTGCTGCCGGCGCAGGTCATCTCCTTCCAGGAGCTCGCAAGCGACGAGCAACTCGCGCCACGGGCCCGCCGTCCGCAGCGCCGGCTCCCCGTCGGCAAGGACACCTACCGGCTCGTTATCGTCGATGAGGCGCACGCCCTGCGCAACGAGGACACGACCTGGTACCGGGCCATGGAGCGGCTGCTCGGCGGAGAGCCCAAGGACGCCGTGCTGCTGACCGCGACACCGGTCAACAACGGGCTTTGGGACCTCTACAACCTCGTGATGCTGTTCGCCCGGCACGACCGCGCCTTCGCCTCGATCGGTGTTCCCTCCGCTCGTGATCTCTTCGTCCGCGCCGGCGCCAACGAGCGCGACCCGGAGAACCTCGACCCCGATGCCCTCTTCCCGCTCGCCGACGCCGTCTCCGTGCGCCGCGATCGGCGCTTCATCGTCGAGCACTACCCCGGGGAGCGCTTTCCTGACGGAACCGAGGTCCGCTTTCCCGAGCCGCGCCCCGAGACCCGCCGCTACGACCTCGACGCCGCCCATCCCGGTCTCTTCGACGACGTGGTGGCAGCGATCGACGCGCTCGAGATGGCGCGCTACCGCCCGAGCGCCTGGCTCGTCGAGCCCGACGAGGACCGGGCCGAGGCGCAGCTCGGAGGGCTGCTTCAGTCCGGGCTCCTCAAGCGCTTCGAGTCGTGCTGGGCAGCTTGCCTCGCGACCGTCGAGCGGATGGTCCTCGCTCACGATGCCTTCCTTGCCGCATGGGACGGTGGCCGGGGGCACGTACCGTCGAAAGCGACGCTGCGGGATGCCGCGCGTTCGGACGCCGGCGAGGCAGGCATCGCCACTTGGGTGGCCGAGCAGCTCGAGAGTGACGCCGATGTGCGGCCCGCCACCGACTTCGAGCCGGAGTACGGGGACGCCGTCGAGGCGGACCTCCGTCAGCTCCAGCGCATCCGGGACCGTCTCTCCGAGCTCTCGCCCCAAGACGACCCCAAGCTGGCGATGCTGCGGGAGCTGCTGGATGGCACGCCCGCGAAGAAGGTCGCCGTGTTCGCGACCTACGGCGAGACGGTCGCCTACCTCGACGAGCACCTTCCCGCTCAGCCACGCGGACGCGACCGAGTGACGGTGATCGGGGGCGAGAGTGCCCCCGACGAGCGCAGCGCGCTGCTCGCCCGGTTCGCGCCCCGGACGGTGGTGAGGCCGGACTACGTTCCGCCCGCGGGAGAGGTCGACCTCCTGCTCTCGACCGACGTGCTCTCCGAGGGCCAGAACCTCCAGCAGGCCCAGGCCGTCATCTCCTACGACATGCCCTGGAATCCTCAGCGCGTGGTGCAGCGCAACGGGCGTGTCATTCGCCTGCTCTCGCCGCACCACGAGGTCTACCTGACCACGATGCTGCCCGAGCCCGGCGAGCTCGAGCAGCTCCTCAAGCTCGAGGCCCGGGTCCGCGCGAAGATCCTCGCCGCGGGCATCTACGGGATGGAGAGCGAGGTGCTCGACGGCATCGAGACCGAGCTGCGGAGCTATGCCGACCGCCTGGTCGAGGGTTATTTCGACCAGGCAGGCGAGGTGGAGGAGGACGGAGCGAGCGGTGCCTTCGTCGGGGAGGCGCTGCGCGCGCGCCTCGCCCGCGCGCGCGATGAGGGTGAGTTGAGGCGAGTCGAAGAGCTGCCGTGGGGGATTGGGGCCGTGATCCGGCCTCCGGCGTGGCGCGCTCGTGGGCGCCCCGGCGTGTTCTTCGGCGCACGAACCTGTGCCATGCCCGGTGCGGAGCGCGGGTATCGCTACTGGCGGTTCGTCGAGCTCGAGGGCGAGGAGGAGCTGCTGGCCTCGGACCTCGAGATCCTCCGGCGCATCGATCCCGACGGCGCACAGGAGCTCTCCGATACCGCCGGCGTCGACCTCGAGCGCGCATGGCGGCGCGCCGCCGCTGAGATCGTCGCCGAGCACAACCGCCGCGCCGACCCCCGGGCGGCTCAGGAGTCGATCGGGTCCGCCCAGCGGTTCGCGCTCGATCTCATGCGCGATCCGTCTGTGCTCCTCCCGCCCGGTGCGGATACCGCCGCCGAGGCGCTCTCGGTGGAGCGAAGCTCGGCGGTCCGCCGGCGGCTCAACGAGATTCGCACCGAGCTGAGCGACGAGCGGCTGACGCGCAACGAGGCCGCCGCGGCCGTGGTGGCGCTCGTCGAGGAGCTGGGTCTGCGGCCCGTGCGGCTCGAGGAGCTTCCGCGCGAGATCGGTGAGGACGATCTCGGCGTCGTCTGTTGGATGGCGGTATTGCCGTCCATCACCTAACGCTCCGTGCGCCTCGCTCGCTACCTCGCCCACGCTGGGGTCGCCTCGCGCAGGGCCGCCGAGCGGATCGTCGCCGAAGGTCGCGTCGCCGTCGCCGGCGCGGTCGTCACCGACCCGGCGCGCGACGTCGACGAGGGCAGCGGGGTCACGCTCGACGGGGGGCGTGTGGCGCCGGAGGCGCGCGAGGTGCACGTGCTCCACAAGCCCGCGGGCGTGGTCTCCACCGCGCGCGACACCCACGGCCGCCCGACCGTGCTCGACCTCGTGCCCTCAGAGCATCGCCTCTACCCGGTCGGCCGCCTCGACGCCGACTCGACCGGCCTGATCCTGCTCACCAACGACGGCGAGCTCGCCAACCGTCTCACCCACCCGCGCTACGGAGTCGAGAAGGTCTACCGCGCCGAGGTCTCGCCGCGACCTGTCGGCGGGGCGGCGCTGCGCGCCCTGCGCGCGGGCGTCGAGCTCGACGACGGCCCGACGCTTCCCGCCCGGGTGCGACAGCCCCGCCCCGGCGTGCTCGATGTCGTGCTGCGCGAGGGACGAAAGCGCCAGGTGCGGCGGATGTGCGAGGCGGTCGGTCACCGGGTCGTGGCCCTGCGGCGGATCGCCTTCGGTCCGCTGGCGCTCGGCGACCTGCCGGAGGGGCAGAGCCGGCGGCTCGGCGAGGCCGAGATCGAGCGCCTGCGCGAGGCGACGGTGCGCGGCGAAGCGCGCGTCTCGCAGCCGCCGGCGCCCACCTCGCAGTGAGCACGAGCCGCCGGCCCGAAGACGGCGAGCGCGACCGCATCCTCGCCCGCGCGAAGGGCTATCCCTACGCCGCCCCCGATACCTCCTACGTGATCACACGCGCCGGTCACTTCGAGCTGCTCGGGCTCGGCGCGGGCGAGGACCAAGGCTCCGCCCTCGCGAGCGCCCGCGTCCGGCATCCCGTGACCGGCGTTGAGCTCGCGCTCTCAGGGCTCCCGGCCGACGACCTCGATCCCGAGTCGCTCCGTGCTCGCCTCCCCGTACTCGCCTACGGCGCGAACCGCACCGCCGAGGCGCTCGAGCGAAAGCGCGGCCTGCCCGGCTTCCCGGCCGAGGAGTCGATCCTCGTACTGCGCGCGCGCCTGCACGACCTCGACGTCGTCTACTCCGCGCACCTCTCCCCGTACGGCTCGGTCGGCGCGACGCTCCAGCGCAGTCCTGGCACGGCCGTCGAGGTGTGCCTCACGCTGCTCACCGAACGCCAGCTCGCGGCCCTCGGAGAAACCGAGACCAACTACGCACTCGAGGAGCTCGACGGCCTCGAGCTCGAGCTCGAGGGCGGCGGTCGGCTCGGCCGCGCACGCTCTTACGTCTCCCGTCACGGCGGCCTGGTGCTCGACGGCGACCAGGTCGCGCTAACGGCGATCCCGGCCACCGGCCGGCGCCTCGAGGCCCGCACCGAACCCGAGATCCTCGCCGCGGTGGCGCGACGGCTCGGCCACCCGGGCGACCTCGACGACTTCATCCTCGACACCGTGCACGACCCGCAGCTCGCGGCCGCGCGCACGCGCGAGCTGCGCCGAGACGCCCGCCCTCTCGAATGGCCGTCGCGGCGCCCCGCGCGCTGACCGGACCCGCACACCCCTCTGGAACAATCCCGCCGGTGAAGCTGCGAGCCCTGCGAGGCGCCACGACCGTCTCCGAGAACGACGCCGACGCCATCCTCGACGCCACCGAGGAGCTCGTGCGCGCGATCATCGAGCGCAACGCCCTGACGCCCGACGACATGGTGAGCTGCATCTTCACCGCCACCGAGGACCTCGACGCCGAGTTCCCCGCGGTCGCCGCGCGCCGGCTGGGGCTCGACTCCGTGCCGCTCCTCTGCGCGCGCGAGATTTCGGTGCCTGGATCGATGCCGAGGGTCATCCGGCTCATGCTCCACGCCTACGCGCCCGCGGAGGAGCGCCCCGCGCACGTCTACCTGCGCGACGCGAGCGCGCTGCGACGCGACCTCGAGGGAGCGCAGTGAGCATCGAGTTCACCAGACGCGTCGAGGCCATTCCGGTCTACCCGGCGGCCGAGAGCTACGGCTACGAGGGCGAGCTGACGAAGCTCGCCTCCAACGAGACTCCCTACCCGCCCCACCCGGCCGTGCTCGAGGCCGTCCAGGGTGCGCTCGGCACGCTCAACCGCTACCCCGACCCCACCGCCGCCGTGCTGCGCCGCCGCCTCGCCGACCGCCACGGCGTGCCGCAGGCCAAGGTCGCCGTCGGGAACGGATCGTGCGAGATCCTGCTCGCCGCCGCGCAGGCCATGCTCGAGCCGGGCGCCGAGATCGTCTACGCGTGGCCGTCGTTCTCCATGTATCCCCACCTGGCGGCGATGACCGGCGCGCGCGCGGTGACCGTCCCGCTCGACGCGGCGGGCGCCCACGACCTCGACGCGCTCGCGCGGGAGGTCACGGTGGCGACGCGGATCGTGCTCGTCTGCAATCCCAACAACCCGACCGCGACCGCGCTGGCGGTCGAGGAGATCGATGCCTTCGTGGCCGCCCTGCCGCGCCACGTGCTGGTGATCGTCGACGAGGCCTACGTCGAGTTCTCGGTCCTCCAGGACCCCGACGAGTCGCTGCGGCTGCTCGATCGCCATCCCAACGTCGTCCTCCTGCGCACCTTCTCGAAGGTCTACGGTCTGTGCGGCCTGCGCGCGGGCTATGCGCTCGGGCCGGAGTCGTTCCGGCTCGCCGTGGATCGGGTACGCCAGCCGTTCTCAGTCAACGCGCTGGCCCAGACCGCTGCCGCCGAGGCCGTGCGCCACCAGGACGAGGTAGAGCGCCGCGTCGAGCGGATAGTGATCGAGCGCCTGCACGTCCAGGACGGTCTTGCCGAGCGGGGGTTGGCGGTCACCGACTCGCAGGCGAACTTCTCGTGGGTGGCGCTGGGGGAGGACCGCGACGAGGAGGCGGTGTACGCCGGGCTGGCGCGCCGCGGCGTGATCGTGCGCGGGGGTGGGGCACTCGGGGCGCCGGGGCATCTGCGGGTGACCTACGGCACGCGGGCCGAGAACGATCGGTTCCTGACGGCGCTCGACGGAGCGCTCGGGGACGGTTGAGGGCGTCGGCGTAGCCCCGCACGCGCAGGGCTCGCGTCGCCTCAAGTCGTCGCGCTCGGCGCCGATACTGCTACAAAGGTCCCTTCATGCCGTACCTCGTCACGCCAGCCAACCGTATGAACGCCGCTCCCGGCGTCCGTTGGCGTGCCTATTTGCGATTTACCTAGGCGTTCCGAGGGCGCGGCCGGCACGGTCGCATAGCTGAGCCCGCCCGAGCCCCCGGACGCCCCGCAACCGGCCGACCAGGCCACCGTACCCGCAGATAGGCTGACCGAGGAGCAGAAAGGCACCAAAGATGATGATCGTGATGAAAGAGGGCGCGAGCCCGGAGCAGATCGACGCGGTGATCGCCCGCATCGAGTCCGTCGGCGCCAGGGCGCACCCCTCGCGCGGCGAGCTCGTGACCGTGATCGGGGCGATAGGAGACCGCGAGCACGTCGCCAACCTCGGACTCGAGGGCACCGAGGGCGTCGACCACCTGGTCCCGATCCTCAAGCCCTACAAGCTCGCCTCGAGCCAGTTCAAGAAGGGCGAGCGAACCGTGCTCGACGTCGACGGGCGCCGGATCGGCGGCCCGCACTTCATGACGATCGCCGGACCGTGCACGGTCGAGTCGCGCGAGCAGCTGCTCGACACCGCGCACGTGGTCAACGACGCGGGGGGTCAGGCCCTTCGCGGCGGCGCTTACAAGCCGCGGACCTCGCCCTATTCCTTCCAGGGCCTCGCCGAGGCGGGGCTACGCCTGCTCGCCGAGGCCAAGGAGGAGACCGGCCTGCCGATAGTCACCGAGGTCATGGACGCCCGCGACCTCGACCCCGTGCTCGAGGTCGCCGACGTGATCCAGCTCGGCGCCCGCAACATGCAGAACTACACGCTGCTCACCGAGCTCGGCCGCGCGGGGCGCCCGGTGTTGCTCAAGCGCGGCCTGTCGGCGACGCTCGAGGAGCTGTTGATGGCCGCCGAGTACATCCTCAAGGAGGGCAACGAGGCGGTGATCCTCTGCGAGCGAGGCATCCGCACCTTCGAGACCGCCTACCGGTTCACGCTCGACCTGATGGCGGTCCCGGTGCTCAAGGACCTGTCTCACCTGCCTGTGGTCGTCGACCCCAGCCACGCCGCGGGCCGGCGCGACCTCGTGGGGCCGCTGTCGCTCGCGGCTGCCGCGGCGGGAGCCGACGGCGTCATCGTCGAGACCCACCCCGACCCCGAGCGGGCGATCTGCGACGGGCCCCAGGCCGTGCGCGCCGAGGAGTTCGGCGACTATCTGCGTCAGGTGGAGCAGGTAGCGGCGATCGCGGGCAAGGAGATGGCGCGGGTGTGATGCCGGGCTATGCGGGGAAGATCCGCAGCTCCGTGCAGCTCGCGAGGCGATCGAAGTCCGCATCGGCATGGAGGAGCGGGGCGCCCGTGCGCACGCACGGGGCGGCGATCAGGCAGTCGAGCGTCTTCCGTATGGTCACTCCAGCACGCCTCGCGCGGCGATAGAGCTCGGCCGCGAGGACGAAGTCGTCGAGGCCGTCGAGACGCAGGATCGGAAAGGCGCGAAGATGCCGCTCGACGCGGCGTGCGTCGCGCTCGGAGGCGAGGCCTTGGAGTACCTCGGCCAGGACCACGTCGGTGAGCGCTACCGGCGCTCCGTCCTCGATCAGCGTCGCGGCCCGCTCGGCGCCCGGCGCCTCGTTGCCGCGAAGCAGATCGACCCACACGCTTGTGTCGACGACGATCACGAGCGCCCTCGCCGGCTCTGCTCGAGGTCGCCCTCCCAGCTCACCCGACCCCGCAGCTTGAGGATTCCGAGCTGATGGTGGCGGGCGACGAGCTCGCGCAGGGCGAGGTCGACCGCCTCTTTCTTCGTCGTCACCCCGGTCAGACGCAACGCCTCACCGAGCACCTCGTCGTCGATTTCGATATTGGTTCTCATACACATAACCATACACCTTCGGCTCGACCGGCATGCACTGACCGGAAGCGGTTCGACGCGGTGACGACAGCTCTGAAACCGGCCACCGACCACCTTCCGGACCGGTGGGCACGCGAAAATCTCATCCACCGGGCCAAGCCCTTCCGGGGGAGACGCAGCTACGGTTGTCGCCATGCGAGCTGGCGCACTCGGGCAGCTCTCGGTCGGCGACCGTGACGCGGCGGCGGGCACGGCCGGCGGCTGAGGGGAGGACTGTGCTCTCGCCCCGCCACGGCCTCCACGACCCCGCGCTCGCGCGCGGAGCGTGCGGTGTGGCCTTCGTGGCCAAGCTCGGCGGCGAGCGCTCGCACGAGTGCGTACGCCGGGCGCTGACCTCGCTCGAGAACATGGAGCACCGCGGCGCCGAGGGCGCGGACGCCGACACGGGCGACGGGGCCGGCATCCTGCTCCAGATCCCGGACGAGCTGCTGCGTGCCGACATGGGCGGCGTGCTGCCCGCGCCCGGACGCTACGGGGTCGCGGTCTGCTTCCTTCCCAGCGACCCCGAGCGCCGGGCCGATCTCGAGGGGGCGCTCGAGGATGCCGTGCGCGCCCGGGGCCAGGGGGTGCTCGGCTGGCGCGACGTGCCGGTCGACCCGGCCGAGGTCGGTGAGGTCGCCCGGCGCACCGCCCCGGTCATCCGCCAGCTCGTGGCGATCGCGGACGAGGACATCGACGAGGACGCCTTCGAGCGCTCGCTGTATGTCGCCCGCCGCGCGGCCGAGCGGGCGACCGACTTCGAGCTCATCGTGCCGAGCTTCTCGGCGAGGACGGTGGTCTACAAGGGGATGCTGTCGGCGCCGCAGCTCGGCCGCTTCTACCGCGACCTCGGCGACGAGCGCCTGCGCAGCGCCGTCGCGCTCGTCCACTCCCGCTTCTCGACCAACACCTTCCCGAGCTGGGAGCTCGCGCACCCCTACCGCATGATCGCCCACAACGGCGAGGTCAACACGCTCATGGGCAATCGCAACTGGATGCGCGCGCGCGAGTCGCAGCTCGCCTCGGAGCTGCTCGGCGAAGGGCTCGCCGAGACCCTTCCGGTGATCCGCCCGGGCGCCTCGGACTCGATGGCGATCGACAACGCGCTCGAGCTGCTCGTCATGGCCGGGCGGTCGCTCCCCCACGCGGTCAAGATGCTCATCCCCGAGGCGCACGAGGGCCGCGACGACCTCCCCGAGGGTCTCGCCGACTTCTACGACTACCACTCGTGCCTCAGCGAGGCGTGGGACGGGCCGGCGTCGGTGTCGTTCACCGACGGCCGCGTGGTCGGGGCGACGCTCGACCGCAACGGCCTGCGGCCCGGCCGCTGGCTCGAGACTCGCGACGGCTGGGTGATCTGCGCCTCCGAGGCGGGGACGATCGAGCTCGAGCCGGGCGAGGTCGTGCGGAGGGGACGGCTCAAGCCGGGCATGCTGCTGCTCGTCGACGTCGAGGCCGGCCGGGTGCTCGCCGACCGGGAGGTCGAGCGCGAGCTCGCGGCACGCAGACCCTACGGTCGCTGGTATCGCGAGCGGACCGTGCGCCTCGACGAGCTGCCCGAACCCGGAGCCGAGCGCGCGTCACCCGACGGCGCGCCGTCCGCGCCCGCCGAGCCGCTGCGCCGCCGCCAGCTCGCCTTCGGGTGGACACAGGAGGACCTCCGCGTCCTGCTCGGGCCGATGGTCGAGGACGGCAAGGAGCCGAACGGCTCGATGGGCTCAGACGTCCCGCTCGCCGTCCTCTCGGACCGTCAGCCTCCGCTGTTCGCCTACTTCAAGCAGCTCTTCGCCCAGGTCACGAACCCGGCCATCGACCCGGTGCGCGAGGAGATGGTCATGAGCCTGCGCTCCGCCGTCGGCCCGACCGGCAACCTCCTCTCGGAGGAGCCCGACCACGACCACCAGCTCGTGATCGACACGCCGATCCTGCGCGATCCGGAGCTCGAGCGGCTGCGCCGGGTCCGCCACGAGGTGCTCGCGGCGCGGACCCTCGACGCGACCTGGCCGCGGGCCGAGGGCCCCGCCGGGCTCGAGCGAGCGCTCGAGCGGCTCTGCGAGGAGGCGAGCACGGCCGTGGCCGAGGGCGTCAACGTGCTCGTGCTCTCCGACCGGGCGGTCGGGCCGGAGCGCGTGGCGGTCCCGTCCCTGCTCGCCGTCTCGTCCGTGCACCACCACCTCGTGCGCGAGGGCACGCGCCTGCGCGCGGGGCTCGTCGTCGAGTCGGGCGAGCCGCGCGAGGTCCACCACGTCGCCTGTCTGATCGGCTACGGCGCGAGCGCCGTCAACCCGTACCTGATGTTCGAGTCGGTCGGCGAGCTGATCGCCTTCGACGAGACCGGGAACGAACCGCCGGCGGGGCGGATCCTCGACGATCCGCTCGAGGTGAGCGACCTCGCCGAGGCCGAGGCGCGGCTCGTCCGTGCCCTGAACAAGGGGCTGCTCAAGATCCTCTCGAAGATGGGGATCTCGACGATCGAGTCCTACTGCGGGGCGCAGATCTTCGAGGCCGTGGGACTCGACGCCGACCTCGTCGAGCGCCACTTCACGGGCACGGCGTCGCGGATCGGCGGGATCGGCCTCGAGGTGCTGGCCGAAGAGGCGATCGCGCGCCATGCACGCGCCTGGCCCGAGCCCGACTGGGAGCTGCTGCCGGTGGGCGGCGTCTACGCCTGGCGCCGCGACGGCGAGTTCCACATGTGGAACCCGCAGACGGTCACGTCACTCCAGCGCGCGGTCGGCCTGGCGCCGGCGCTCCCGAGCGCCGGCCGCGACGGCGCCGTCGCCGAGCCCGACGCCCGCGCCTACGAGGAGTTCGCCGAGCACGCGAACGAGGACGCGGTCCGCCGCGCGGCCCTGCGTGGACTGTTGCGCCTTAGAACTGACGGCGAGCCGGTCCCGCTCGAGGAGGTCGAGTCGGCGGCGGAGATCGTGAAGCGCTTCTCGACCGGCGCCATGAGCCTCGGCTCGATCTCCCCCGAGGCCCACGAGACGCTCGCCGTGGCCATGAACCGGATGTCGGGGCGGTCGAACACCGGCGAGGGCGGTGAGGACCCAGGGCGCTACGCGCCCGACCCCAACGGCGATGCCCGCCGCTCGGCCATCAAGCAGGTCGCCTCGGCGCGCTTCGGGGTCACGATCGGCTACCTTGTCGACGCCGACCAGCTCCAGATCAAGATCTCGCAGGGCTCGAAGCCCGGTGAGGGCGGCCAGATCCCCGGCGGCAAGGTCGACGACCACATCGCGGAGCTGCGGTTCGCCACGCCGGGTGTCGAGCTGATCTCGCCGCCGCCCCACCACGACATCTACTCGATCGAGGACCTCAAGCAGCTGATCTACGACCTGCGCTGCGCCAACCCGCGCGCGACGGTGTCGGTGAAGCTCGCGGCGGAGGTCGGCGTCGGCACGGTCGCGGCCGGCGTCTGCAAGGCGGGGGCCGACCACGTGACGATCGCCGGCCACGAGGGCGGCACGGGGTCCTCGCCGCTGTCGTCGATCCAGTCGGCCGGCCTGCCGTGGGAGCTCGGCCTGGCCGAGACCCAGCAGACGCTCGTGCGCGAGGGCCTGCGCTCGCGCATCCGGGTCGAGGCCGACGGCCAGATGAAGACCGGCCGCGACGTCGTCGTCGCCGGTCTGCTCGGCGCCGAGGAGATGGCGTTCTCGACCGCCCCCTTGATCGCCACGGGCTGCGTGATGATGCGGGTCTGTCACCTCAACACCTGTCCGGTCGGGATCGCCACTCAGGACCCCGAGCTGCGCAGGCGCTTCGCGGGCACGCCGGAGCACGTCGTCGCCTACTTCGCGCACGTCGCCGACGAAGCCAGGCGGCTGATGGCCGCACTCGGGCTGCGCTGCTTCGACGACCTCGTCGGACGCGTCGACCTGCTCGAGGCCGGCCCCGACGTGAGCCACCCCAAGGCGAGCCAGCTCGACCTGAGCGACCTGCTTACCCTCCCCGACGTCGCATCCGACGCCCCGACCCGCCAGATCGAGGCGCAGCGGCCCGTTCTCGACGACGCGCTCGACCACGAGATCGTCGCCGCGGCCCGCCCGGCGATCGAGCGCCGCGCCCCCGTGCGCCTCGCCTATCGCGTGCGCAACGTCAACCGCGCGGTCGGCGGCCTGCTGTCGAACGCGATCGCCCGCGAGCACGGCGACGAGGGGCTTCCCGAGGGCGCGATCGAGCTCCTCTTCGAGGGCTCGGCGGGCCAGAGCTTCGGGGCCTGGCTCGCGCCCGGGATCGTTGCGACTCTGCGCGGCGAGGCCAACGACTACGTGGGTAAGGGCCTCTCGGGCGGGGTGATCGCCGTCCGCCCGCCCGACGAGGCGGCCTACTCGGCGGAGGAGAACGTCATCGTCGGGAACACCGTCCTCTACGGGGCGACGGGCGGGCGTGCCTTCTTCCGCGGCCTCGCGGGCGAGCGCTTCGCGGTGCGCAACTCCGGCGCGCACGCCGTGGTCGAGGGCGTCGGCGACCACGGCTGCGAGTACATGACCGGCGGGCGCGTGGTGATCCTCGGGGCCACCGGCCGCAACTTCGCGGCCGGGATGTCGGGCGGGGTGGCCTACGTGCTCGACGAGCACGGCGGCTTCGAGCGCCGCTGCAACCGAGAGCTCGTCGACCTCGAGGAGCTCGCGGACGCCGACGCCGAGGAGCTCCGGGCGCTCGTGGCCGAGCACTGCGAGCGGACGGGCTCGCCGGTGGCCGCGCGCGTGCTCGACGACTGGGACGGCGCGCGCGAGCGCGTCGTCAAGGTGATCCCGCGTAACTTCAAGCAGGCTCTCGACGAGCTCGAGGCCGATGAGGAGAGCGCCCCGCCGGCATCCGAGTCCGAGCCGGCGGCTGCGCCCGCCGCCGCCTGAGCGATGGGACGCGTTCGGGGCTTCCTCGAGGTCCGGCGGGTCCCCGCGCCGGAACGCGACCCGCGCGAGCGTACGGCCGACTACGGCGAGATCTTCGAGCTCCTGCCCGAGGAGGAGCTGCGCCGGCAGGGCGGCCGGTGCATGGACTGCGGGATTCCGTTCTGCCAGGACGGCTGCCCGCTCGGGAATCTGATCCCGGACTGGAACGACCTCGTGAGCCGAGGGCGCTGGCGTGAGGCGATCGACCAACTCCACGCCACCAACGACTTCCCCGAGCTGACCGGCTACATCTGCCCAGCGCCGTGCGAGGACGCGTGCGTGCTCGAGATCAACGACGACCCGGTCATGATCAAGCAGGTCGAGCTGTCGATCGTCGAGCGGGCGTGGGAGGAGGGCTGGATCGTGCCGCGCCCGCCGCAGCGGCGCAGCGGACGCAGCGTGGCGGTGGTCGGCTCGGGTCCCGCCGGGATGGCCGCGGCCGCCCAGCTCAACCGCCGTGGCCACCGGGTCACGATCCTCGAGCGCGACGAGGCGGCCGGCGGGCTCAACCGCTTCGGCGTGCCCGACCACAAGCTCGAGAAGTGGATCATCGACCGTCGCCTGGCCGTCATGGCCGACGAGGGCATCGAGCTGCGCTGCGGGGTCGAAGTCGGCCGCGACCTCGATCCCGGCGAGCTGCGCGAGCGCTTCGACGCGGCCGTGGTCGCGGTCGGCGCGCGCGTTGCGCGCCCGCTCGAGATCCCCGGCGCCGAGCTCGGCGGCGTCCACTACGCCATGGACTACCTCTACGACCGCAATCGGGCGGTGGCCGCGGGGGCGAACGGCTGGGTCCGCAACGGGCGCCCGGAGATCAGCGCCGCCGGGCGACGCGTCGTCGTGGTCGGCGCCGGCGACACGAGCGCCGACTGCATGTCGAACGCCCACCGCGAGGGCGCGGCGAGCGTGACCCAGCTCGACACCTATCCCGAGCCCGCCGGGGGCCGGCCGCGAGACCTCGCCGGGTGGCCGCGAACTCCGAAGCGCCTCCCGACCAACTACGCGCTCGAAGAGGGGGGTGAGCGCCGCTCGGGCGTGGCGGTCGTCGCTTTGAACGCACACGACGACGACTGCGTCGGGTCGGTCGAGGCCGTCGAGACCGACCCGGAGACCCGCGAGCCGCTGTCCGGAACCGGGTTCACCCTTCCGGCCGACCTCGTCCTCGTGGCGATCGGCTTCACCGGCCCCGAGCCCGCGCTGCTCGACGCGCTCGGGCTCGAGCGCGACGGGCGCGGCAACGTGCGCGCCGAGGGCTACACGACTTCGGCTGCCGGCATCTTCTGCGCCGGCGACGCCCGCATCGGCCAGTCGCTCACCGTCACCGCCATCGACGAGGGACGCCGGTGCGCCCGGGCGGTCGACCGCTATCTGGAGGGTTCCGGCTAGCCCGTGGTCCGCATCCCGCCGGCGACCCCGTTGATGGCGAGCAGGCCGGCCCGTTCGAGCTCCTCGTCGCCGGGCTCCTCGCTTTGGCGGCGCATGAGCTCGACCTGGACGCGGCTTAGCGCGTCGAGGTGGGGCGCTCGCCGCTGCAGCGACCGGGCGCTCCCGGGCTCGCGCTCGAGCAGGTGCGACTGCTCGGTCACCGCGAGCAGCTCGGACACGCTGCGCTCGAGCTCGCCGCGCACCCGTTCGAGGATGCGGGTGCGGATGTCGACGTCCCGGCACAGGCTCGCGTAGCGCTCGGCGACGCCCATGTCGACGAGCGCGAGCGCCTGCTCCGCGTTGTCGAGCAGCGTCGTGAAGAACGGCCACGTCCGGTACATCTCACGCAGGAGATCGAGCCCGCCCTCCCGGCGACCGGCGTCGAGCCCGGTCCCGATCCCGAACCACCCCGGGACCAGGAGACGGGCCTGCGTCCACGAGAAGACCCACGGGATCGCGCGCAGGTCCTCGACGCCCCACGCGCCCGAGCGCTTGGCCGGCCGCGAGCCGAGCCGCGCGCGGCTCACCTGCTCGATCGGCGTGGCGGCGGAGAAGAAGTCGATGAAGCCGGGCTCCCCGGCGACGAGGTCCCGGTAGGCGCTCGCCGCGCGCCCGGCCATCAGCTCCATGAGCTCCTCGAAGCGCTGCTCGCGCTCGCGCGCGGGCCTCGGCACGGCCTCGGCGGTCGAGCGCAGGACGGCGCCCGTGAGCAGCTCGAGCTCGCGGTGGGCGATCTCGGCCAACGAGTACTTCGCCGATATCACCTCGCCCTGCTCGGTGACCTTGATGCCTCCCTCGACCGTGCCCGGGGGCTGGCCGAGCACTTCGAGATGGCTCGGGCCGCCGCCGCGCCCGATCGAGCCGCCGCGGCCGTGGAAGAAGAGGAAGCCGACGCCGGCCTCCCGGAAGACCCGCGCCAGCTCGATCTGCGCCTGCGCCACGGCCCATCGCGAGGCTACGTAGCCCACGTCCCTGTTCGAGTCCGAGTAGCCGACCATGACCTCCTGCTCGCCCCCGACGGCGTCGAGCGCCGCCCGGTAGGCCGGCTCGTCGAGGAGCCGGCCCATCGTCTCGGGCGCGCCCGCCAGCGTCTCGCCCGATTCGAGCAGCGGCACGAGCGCGAGCCGGGCGCCCGCGCCGCCGGGCCCGGCCAGCCCGGTCTCCTTCATGAGCAGGAGGACCTCGAGCACGTCGGAGGGAACGGCGGCGTGGGAGACGATGTAGGAACGCAGCGCCCCGCCGTGGCCCTGGTCGAGTAGACGGCAGAGGGTGTGGAAGGTCTCGATCGTGGCCTCGGCTTCGCTCGAGAGCCCCGATCCCCCGCCCCTGAGGAGCTTCGGAGGCTCGGCGATCTCGGCCGCGAGCACCCGTCGGCGCCGCTCCGGGTCGAGCCGCTCGTAGTCCTCCTCGACGCCCGCGCGACGGAGCAGCTCGGTGACGGCGCCGCGGTGGCGCGCTGAGTGCTCGCGCACGTCGAGGCGGGCGAAGTGGAAGCCGAACACCTCCACGAGGCGAATCGTGTCGCGCAGCCGGCCGCCGGCGACGCTCGCCGCTCCCCCCGCGCGCAGGGAGCCCTCGATCGCCTCGAGCTCCTCGAGCAGCTCGGCCGGACTCGCGTAGCCCTCCGGCGCTCCCGCCGCGGTCGCGCGCAGGCGCTCGCCGGTGAGCCCGGTCGCGCGGCGGTAGGGCTCGTCGCGATGGACTTCCTCGAGCTCGGCCGCGCGCTCGGGAAAGCGGGAACGACCGGCGTCGAGGAGGCGCCGCAGGCCGGCGGGCTCGCCGCGGAGGCGCCCCGAGACCGACAGCTCGGCCCCGAGCCGCGCGACGCGGTCCGACAGGAGCTCGAGGCAGCGCGCGCGCATGAGCTCGAGGGCCTTGCGGGTCACCTCGGGCGTCACGTGCGGGTTGCCGTCCCGGTCGCCACCCATCCACGTCCCGAACGCGACGATCGGCGACACCCGCTCACCGCCGGGCGACCCCGAGCCCGAGGTCGCCTCCTCGAGCTCGCGGAGGAGGCGCGGCACGACCTCGGCGAGCACCGAGGCAAAGGTTAGGATGCCGTTGCGGACCTCGTCGAGGACGCTCGGCGCCCCGGAGCGGACGTCTTGGGACAGCCAGAGCTCCTCGACGGTCTCGACGAGGCGCCGGCGCGCGTCGGCGAGCTCGCCGGGGAGCGGCCCGCGTACGTCGAGCTCGCGCAGCACGGCGAAGCTGCGCGCCAGCTTGTCGACGGTCGTCCGCCGGCGCGGCTCGGTGGGGTGCGCGGTGAGGACGAGCCGCACGTCGCAGCGGACGAGCAGCTCCTCGAGCGCGCGACCCGACACGCCCTTCTCGCGTACCGCCTGGACTGCCTCGGCCAGCGAGCCTGGCCGCGGCTCGGGCGCCGCGGCGCGTTCCTCGCGCCGGACGGTGCGCACGCGGTCGCTGTCCTCGGCGAGGTTCACGAGCTGGAACAGCCGCGTGACCGCGCGCGTGACCAGCTCGAGCTCACCGACCGAGGCACCGGCCAGGAGCCGGTCGAGCTCGCGTGCTCGATCGTCGGTGCCGAGCCCACCCTCGGCGAGCTCGCGCACGCGCGTGACGAGCGCGTGGGCTTCGTCACCCTCGGTGGCGCGGATTGCCTCTCCCAGGACGTCGTCGAGCAGGCGCAGGTCATCGTCCACCGAGCGCCCGCGTGGTCCGTCCCCGTCGGCGACCGGGGCATCTGCGCCCGCGGCGGTGCTGCCCGAGGAGGGGGCCGAGACGGTCATCGCAGCACCGAGGTGTCCTTGGCGCCGCCGTCCCGCGAGGAGTTGACGCTCATCTCGACCGTGGAGATTATCGCGAGCAGGGCTGGCACGGCCCGCGGCCAGCGCCCTCGTACCTTCGGCGAAAGTCGCCCGATCTGGCTTGGCCGCGAAGGTCCGCCGGGGGTCTGAGTCGTTCCGGGTGCCCCGGGCAGGGTGAGGTAGCTTGCGAGCCATGCGAATCGCGGTGCTCGGCCTGGGCTTGATCGGCGGGTCGGTCGGCCTGGCCGCTCGGGAGCGTGTCTACGGCGTCGACGTGGCGGGCTTCGATCCGGTGCCAGAGGCGCTCGAGGCCGCGCTCGAACGCGGCGCCATCCACGTCGCGGCCGAGTCGGTCGCCGAGGCCCTCGCCGGGGCGCGCGCGTGCCTGTGCTGTGCGCCGGTCGGGGC
>JACCUC010000333.1 GCA_013812065.1 Thermoleophilaceae bacterium
CTAGCGCTCGGGCTGCCGTTCCTATCGCTTCCCGCGGCGCTCGGCGCCTCCATGAGCTATCGAGCCAGCTCGCGGCTGGGCGAGGCCGACCAATCAGGCTCCGCGAGCGCGAGCAGCTGGCGCGCGAGCTGCACGACACGGTCGCTCATCACGTTTCGGCGATCGCCATCCGCGCCCAGGCTGGCCGCACGCTTGCCGCGTCGCGACCCGGCGCCGCCGTGGACGCTCTCGAGGTCATCGAGGAGGCGGCCTCGCGCACGCTCGCCGAGCTGCGGGCGCTGGTCGGGGCGCTGCGCGACGGGGAGGACGCCGACCGTGCGCCGCAGCGCGGCTTCGCCGACATCGAGCGGCTCGCCCACGCCCACGGTGGCGGACCGCGCGTCGACGTGCAGCTGGCCGGCGACCTCGACGACCTCCGACCGCTGGTCGGCGCCGCCATCTACCGTATTGCTCAGGAGTCGATCACGAACGCGGTCAGGCACGCACGCCACGCTACCCGCATCGACGTGCGCGTCACCGGCGACCGTGACTGCGTCCGCCTGACGGTGCGCGACGACGGCGATGGCGGGCCGTCGGCGGCGGACCGGTCGTCCGGCTACGGTCTCGTCGGGATGACCGAGCGCGCCGCGCTGCTGGGGGGCACGCTCGAGTCCGGCCCGAGCGCCGGCAGCGGGTGGACGGTCACGGCCGTGCTGCCGCGGAAGGGGAAGGGGAGATGAGCGTTCGCGTGCTCGTGGCCGACGATCAGGAGCTCGTCCGCACCGGGCTCCGGATGATCCTCGACGCCCAGCCCGACATCGAGGTGGTGGGCGAGGCCGCCGACGGGCGCGAGGCGGTGGCTCTCGCACGCGAGCTCCGTCCCGACGTGTGCCTGTTCGACGTCCGCATGCCCGAGCTGGACGGCATCGAGGCGACCCGGCTGCTGGCCGGGCCCGACGTGGACGACCCGATGGCGATCGTGGTCATCACGACCTTCGACCTCGACGAGTACGTGCACGGCGCCCTCAAGGCGGGCGCCCGCGGCTTCCTGCTCAAGGACGCCGGTCCACAGCTGCTGGTGCAGGCGATCCACTCCGCCGCGAACGGCGATGCGCTGATCGCCCCCAACGTCACGGCGCGCCTGCTGGCCGCGTTCTCCGGCTCGCTCGCGGACGCGCCGCCGGCCCAGCCGAGCGAGCCGCTGACCGCGCGCGAGAAGGAGGTGCTGGCGAAGGTGGCCAGCGGACGCACGAACGCCGAGATCGCCCACGAGCTGTTCATCAGCCTGAGCACCACGAAGACGCACCTCGCGAGCCTCATGAGCAAGCTGGGTGCCCGCAACCGCGTCGAGCTCGCCATGTGGGCCTACGAAACGGATCGCGTCAAAGGTTGACCGCAGTCCCGCAAGCCATCCAATGCGCACTGGAGCCACCCAACGCGCGCGTGCGCGCGAGGCGAAGTCGACGCGAACTCTGCGGCTGCGCGGGTACGGTCGCGATGGCGGATCGGTTGTGGGAACGGGCCGGCCGTCCTGGTTTCGCGATTTCGCGAGGCAGTCCTGATTGCGCGCGCACGCGCGAGGCCCGGCGCAGGATGTCGTCGACAGGAGCAGTCGGATGGACATGACTGCGCGCTGCAGCTTTGGGCGAGACGCAGCAGCGAGGGTGCCGTCTCGCAGCCGGATCCATGACCGGGACAGGCAGGCGCCCTCGCCACGTGGCCTCACAGCGCCGCCGCTTCTCGTCCGTTGCAGGAGCCACCAACGCCTCAGACGAGACGCTTCCTTTCACGCGACGAGCAGAACGAAGCGAAGACCTGGTGTGGGGCGACCCAGCACGGGTCAGCTCGCTTCGGGAAGCGAGAGTCCCTCGCGGATTGCGCTGAGGCGAACGCCCTCGTTTCGGTAGTACGTCTTTCCGGATCCGGGCTCAACGATGTTGCCGCCCTCGTGGTGGAGCGCCACCAGGCGCCACTGCCAGTCGAGGACCGGCGCCCCCGATGAGCCCTTCATCGTGTCGGTGGTGTACTGGACCACGCGATCGTCGACGTATACGACTTCGTTGCCCGCCATGGCGATCTGCTTTGGGCCGCCGCTCGGGTGCTGAATGATGAACACGTCGTCGCCTACGTCGACGGTCACGTCGGCCCCCGGGAGCGCGAGCGTTCCCCACTCGGCTCCCGGGCCGGCCTCGACCGCCACCACCGCGTAATCGAGTTCCAGGCTCGCTGTGAAGAACTTCTCGGGCTCGGTCTTGTACTGCTTCGTCTCGGCGAACTTGCCGTTGATGTCCTGCTCGTAGTTGAACGTAACTCGCGCCTCAGCGTCGGCTGTCATGGCCACGCGCTCGTCTTCGCCGACGAACACGTGGTTGTTCGTCATCAGGAGGTCGCGCGTGATCAGGAATCCGGTGCCGGCGCCCGCTTGGGTCGAGAGGTGCGCGACTGCCCGCGAGGTCAGGAGGATGCGTGCGATCGCGTCGGGCAGGTCGATCCGCTGATCGGGGCCGACGATGACCTCCAGCGCGCTTTCGGCGACATTGTCGGCGAGCGGGAGCTCCCCGGCCAGCCGGGGGATGGTCAGCTCGTCCTTGTCGATGATCGCGGTGGCCTCAGCCAGCGCGTTAGGAGAGAGCGCCATGCCCGCCGACGGTGCCGATTCGCCGCCGGCCCAAGGTTCTATGAACATCGCCAGCCCATTCCTTCCGTTTCGAACGTCGAGTGGGCCCATACTCTCGCCGACCACCGTGCGGAATGGGGCTTTCTCCTCCCTGGACTGAGCGCCAGGGCGCTGTTAGGGTGGTCCAGAATACGCCCACGTCCGGAGGGAGCTTCGCCCATGGCCGCTGAAACCCCCGCGCCCGCCCAGGCGGACGGTGACGGGGCGGCTGACGTCGCTGCGCAGGCAGCAGCGGATCCCGCTGCGGTCAGGGCCGCCGTAGAGAAGGCCATAGCGGGCGCCGCCCAGGCCAAGGCGGACGCCGAGAAGGCTGTCGCCGATGCGCGAAGCGCGCGGGCCAAAGCCGACGACGACGAGCGCGACGCCGCCCAGAAAGCCACACCGCTGGCCCTGCAGCAACGCGAGGCCGAGGCGCGAAAGGCCGCCGCCGAGGCCAACAAGGCGGCAGCCGTGGCGCAACGCGACCAGCTCGGAGCCTTCATCCCGGACTTCAGCAAGGTGCAGCGCGGGGAGCTCGAGCTCAAGGGCGATCAGACGCTCGACGCGAGCGCGCTCGCGCAACGCGCGGTCGCCGAGGCCGCGGACACCCTCGCGAAGCGAGTGGAGGAGAAGCTGCCGGATGACGGCCGCTGGAGGCTGCTCATCACAAGCGATTCGGACCTCGCCACCTCCGATGGCGCATACCTCGACGTCGTCACCGGGCTCGACCAGCTATCCGCGGCGGCCGACAAGCTGCTCGAGATAGCGCAGCCGGCAAAGACCAAGGAGTTCTTGGGACCGGCCATAGGTGCGCTCGTCTCGGCGGTCCCCGGCCTGCTGTCGCTGTTCTCCGCGCATAGGACGGTCATGACGGCTCCCGTGACGATCAGCGACCTGACCGCGGCCGCGGCGACGGTCGGAGCGCTCCGGAGGCTGACGGACAGCGGCGTTTTGATTCACGACGACCTGCGGCTGCTCCCCAAAGGCGCAGTGCACGGCAAGGCCGAGGCACTGGGCGCGAAGCAGCAGGAGCTGGTCGGCCACAAGATCGCTCTGGAAGCCGACAAAGCCAGGTCGACGGCGGAGTTGGCCGAGGCTCGCGCGAAGGTCAGCGAGCTGACAGCCGCCCTGGCGGCGAACCCCGACAACGCCAACGAGCTCCGTCCCCAGGTGGCCGAGGAGCTCAAGCAGCTCGAGTCGCTGGAGCAGAAGGTTGACGCGGCCGCGATCAAGGTGGGCCTGATCGAGAGCGTGCTCTCCGCGATCGACCACTTCATCACGTCGCTGACAGCCGTGCCCGAAGGCGGCAAGCGCTCACCGCTCGCTCTCGCCGCCATGCGTGAGCAGCTTCACGAGGCAACCGCGGGCGATCACCCATTCACCCACGTCTTGCTCGTGAAGGGCAACGCGGGGTCGGCCCAGCAGTCGGTCGACGACCGGCCGCTGTGGTTCGACGACAAGTACTCGGCCGTCGCGACGGCGAGTATCACCTACATGCTGCTCGAGACCGAGACGAGCCAGCTCGTGACCGCTGACAACGTGACCGGCTCCGCGGCGGCCTATGGGAAAATCCGGGACGAGTTCGAGGTCAAGGTCGAGGCACGGCCGCTCGATCCGTCCGGAAACGGGAGCGGCGCTGGTACCTAACCCCGGATAGTTCAGATGAACTTCGCGGCTTCGCATTCCTGGTCCGAGCCACCGCTGATTGAGCACCTGCAAGCTGGCGCTTCGCGTGGAATGCAGCGGAGGCGGGAAGATACGCCGTACTGCTGTTTCTCTGGGCCGAGTGCACCTAGGCTGAGGGCAGCACTAGCGGCTCATGCGGATCGTCGAACGCCGCGCGCCCAATTTATTGCCACAAGCGCCGGAGGGTCCGCGGCGGACATCGTGCAGCTTTGCGCTGGATCCGAGTCATCGAACGAGCCGGGAAGCGAGGCCAAGGCGCTCGTTTTTCCATGGAGAGCGGATGCTCGATCCGGCCGGATGCACAGCTTCCTCGCAGCCGGTGCTGTAGCACGCGTGCGGCGTCTCTCGGACCGGCTTCGTCACCTCCGCGGGGCGGCATCCGCTTACACTCAGGCCGGCGGGTGGACGGCTGCATCCGTCTGCGAGACCGTCCGAGGAGAGGCCGCCTTCTGGACGCCGTGTATCGGGATGAGTCGGCCCAGACGTGAGTTCGAAAGTGTTGTGCGCGGTGGCGGCGCAGGGAAGTCTTGACGACGCGTGAGCAGGCGCTCCCAGCTGGCGGGGTGGCTGTTTGGCGTCCTCGTCGTGGTCGCCCGTCGCGATCTCCGATGCGGTCTCGAGGGCGCGGACACGAGTCAGCGCCGCACTCACAGCCGGCGCCGAGCGCCTGCGCCTGACTCCGGTATCTCCGGCGTGGAGCTTGGTGGTGGCCATGCTCGTGCTGGCCGGCGCGATCCTGCTCGATCCCGTCGCGACCGTAGAGAACCTGATCGCAGATGCCCTGATCGCGGCGACGCTGGTCGTGCTGTATCGGGCATACGTCCGAGAGCGGGCTCGCCGGCGATACACCGCGGAGGTAACTGAGGCGCGCCGGCCGTTCCTTGATCGCCTGAGCGCGACGGAGTCCTACTTTCGTGAGAGTTACGGAAGCGCGCTGCGCCTCGCCGAGCCCGCCGGCATCGACGAGTGGTTTGATGACTTGACGGCTGCCGTCGATCCGTTCGGCGATTACGAGCCGCGCCCGCGATCGCTCGAGCTTGAGCTCGCGCTTCCGAACGTGGCGGAGCTTCAGGCCGCGTTCGATGTGCTCCACCGGAGCCTGTCAAGTCGAATGAGACGGTTCGCGTGCGAATTTAGTGAGCGACCTCCTCGCTGTCGGGCTTGTTGATCCACGCCGCCACCGGTATCGGCGGCGGCGTGGGCGCGCGGCGCACGAAC
>JACCUC010000033.1 GCA_013812065.1 Thermoleophilaceae bacterium
CCTCGCCCGGGGCGCGCCACTCGCCGAGGCCGGCGAGCCGCTCGACCCCGGCGAGCTCGTGGTCGCAGAGCTGCCGGCCGCCCGCCGCGACGGCCCGGTGCTCGTGGCTCACGCCGTGAGCCTCGACCGCTTCGGCAACGTCGCGCTCAACGCGTCGCCCGCCGACCTCGCCGGCACCGATCTCGCCCTCGGACGCACGGTCGAGATCGAGTCGCGCGGCGAGCGGTTCCCGGCCCGCTTCGCGGCCACCTTCGCCGACGTCGAGCCCGGCGAGCTGGTCCTCTACGAGGACGCCTACCGCTCGCTCGCTGTCGCCCTCAACCGCGGCGACGCGGCGACGACCCTGGACATCACGCTCGACGACGAGGTGCGGCTGTCGCCGCGCTGACCGGAAGCGGCCGGCTCGGCCGCCCGCGCCTGCATCTGCGCGAGACCGACTCGACGAACGAGCAGGCCAAGGCGCTGGCGCTCGGCGGTGCGCCGCACGGGACGCTTGTGACCGCGGGCGCACAGACCGCCGGGCGCGGGCGGCTCGGGCGCTCGTGGGTCGCCCAGCCGGGCTCGGCGGTGCTCGCGTCGATTGTGATGCGGGGGCTCTCGGCCGATGCGGCCCTGCTTCCGCTCGCCGCCGCGGTGGCGGTGTGCCAGGCCTGCGAGCGCTCTGCGGCGGTCAAGTGCGAGATCAAGTGGCCCAACGACGTCTGGATCGAGGGCCGCAAGGTGGCCGGCATCCTGGTCGAGGGCCGACCGCAGGAGGGTTGGCTGGTGCTCGGGGTCGGGCTCAACGTGGCCATGGACGCGGAGGAGATGCCCGAGGAGCTTCGCGCGACCGCGACCTCGCTGGCCATCGAGGCCGGATCGCCGCCGGGCGTCGAGGCGGTGCTCGCCGCGCTGCTCGCGGCGGTCGAGGCCACGAGCGCGCAGAGCCCGGAGGAGGTCGTCGCAGCGTGGAGCGCCCGCGACGCGCTGCGCGGCCGGCCGATCCGCTGGAATGAAGGCGAGGGAATCGCCGAGGGAATCGATCCCTCGGGATCCCTGCTCGTCGCCACCGACGGCGGACGCGTCGCGCTCCACTCCGGCGAGGTCGCACTCGTCCGCCCACGTGCCGACCGGGGCTGAGGCCGAGCCCGCGCACGAGCTCGGCGTCAGCCGTCGGTCGAGCCTCGGCTCAGACTGCGTAGGCCGGCGGCGCCGCCGCTGACGCCCCCGCCGGTTCGAGCGCGAGCTCGATGACCTCCTCGATGGTCATGACCGGGTGGAACTCCATCGCCTCGCGCACCTCCGCCGGAACCTCGTCGAGGTCCGCGCGGTTGCGCTCCGGGAGGATCACGTCGGTCAGCCCCGCCGCGTGCGCGGCGAGCACCTTCTGCTTGAGCCCGCCGATCGGCAGCACCCGGCCCTGGAGGGTGATCTCGCCGGTCATCGCGACCGTGTGCTTGACCGGGCGTCCGCTGAGGAGCGAGGCCAGCGCCGTGGTCATGGTCACGCCCGCGCTCGGCCCGTCCTTGGGGATTGCCCCCGCGGGTACATGGACGTGGAACTCACGCTCGTCGAAGGCCTCCTCGTCGTCGAGGCCGAGTGCGTCGGCGTGGCCGCGCACGTACGACAGCGCGATCCGAGCCGACTCCTTCATGACCTCGCCGAGCTGGCCGGTGAGCACGAAGCCCTCCTTGCCGCGCATCGACGTCGCCTCGACGAACAGGACGTCGCCACCCACCGGCGTGTAGGCGAGGCCCGTGGCCACGCCCGGAACCGCGGTGCGCTCCGCGGCCTCCTGCCAGAAGCGCTGGCGCCCGAGCGCGTCGCGGACGACTTCCACCCCGACCTCGACCGGCGCCTCGACCTGTCCGGAGGCGAGCTTTGTCGCCGTCTTGCGCAACACGGTGCCGAGCTCACGCTCGAGGTTGCGCACGCCAGCCTCGCGCGTGTACTCGCTGACCACCGTGCGCAGGACCTCGTCGCCCACGGAGACCTCGTCCTCGCGCAGTCCGTTGCGGTCGCGCTGGCGCGGCCACAGGTAGCCGCGGGCGATCGCCACCTTCTCCTCGACGGTGTAGCCGTCGAAGCGCACGACCTCCATGCGGTCGAGCAGCGGTCCGGGGATGGTCTCGACCACGTTGGCGGTGGCGATGAACACGACCTCCGAGAGGTCGAGCTCCACGTCGAGATAGTGGTCGCGGAACGAGTGGTTCTGAGCTGGGTCGAGGACCTCGAGCAGGGCCGAGCTCGGATCGCCGCGCCAGTCGGCGCCGACCTTGTCGACCTCGTCGAGCATGACCACGGGGTTCATCGTCCCTGCGTCGCGCAGCGCGCGCACGAGCCGGCCCGGGAGCGCGCCGATGTAGGTCCGGCGGTGACCGCGGATCTCGGCCTCGTCGCGCACGCCGCCGAGCGACATGCGCACGAACTCGCGTCCGGTGGCGCGGGCGATCGACTCGCCGATCGACGTCTTGCCGGTCCCGGGCGGGCCGATCAGGGTGAGGATCGCGCCGGAGCGGCGGTCCTCCTCGATCCCGCGCTCGCGCCGCAGCTTGCGCACGGCGATGTACTCGGTGATGCGGTCCTTGACGTCGTCGAGGCCGGCGTGGTCTGAGTCGAGCACCTCGCGGGCGTGGACCGGGTCGAGCCGCTCATGCGAGCGATCCGACCACGGCACGGCGATCAGCCAGTCGAGATAGGTCCGGATCATCGACGACTCGCCCGACTGGTCCCCGGCGCGCTCGAGCCGCCCGAGCTCCCGCTCGGCCTGCTCGCGCACCTCGTCGGGCATGCCGGCCTCTTCGATCTTCGTGCGGTACTCGTCGACGACCGAGCCCTCGTCTTCGCCGAGCTCCTTGCGAATCGAGTCCATCTGCTTGCGCAGGAAGTACTCGCGCTGCTGGTTCTCGGCCCCGGAGCGCACGTCGTCGCGGATCTGCTTGCGGACCTGCATCTCGGTCAGGCGCTCGCGCTGCACGCGCACGGCGAGCTCGAGCCGCTCGACCACGTCGACGGTCTCGAGCAGCTCGACCTTCTGCTCGTGGGTGAGATCGGGCGAGTAGCCCGCGGTGTCGGCCAGCGCCCCCGGCTCGGTGATCGAGCGCACGAAGGCCGCGATGCGGCCGTCGTCGCCGCGCAGCTCGAGGATCTCGGCGACGATCGCGCGGTAGTCGCGCTCGAGGTCGCGCGTGCGGGTTGGCGGGGGGGCGTCGTCGGGACGTGCGTCGACCTCTACGCGCAGGTTGCCGTCCGAATCGGGGCGGGCGGCTCCGGCCACGCCACGGTGGAGGCCGGTCAGCGAGAGGGCGTGGCCGCTGCCGGGCAGCCGTACGCGCTCTGCCACCTCGGCCACGGTGCCGACGTCGGCAAAGGCGCCGTCCTTGCGGGGAACGAGCAGGACCTGCTCGGCGTCGGCCGCGTCGACCGGGAGGGTGACGGTCATGCCCGGGAAGACGACCGCGTCGTCGAGGGGGAGGAGAAGAAGAGTGTCCATGTGTGTCTCCGTTCAGCTTCGGACGCTCACCGAGCGCCCCACGCAGTCAGTATAACCGCAAACGGTTATATCGGCAAATCGTTATCCGATGGTACTATTGGCCGCGAACGTGTGCCCACCGACCTCGCGCGCAGCGCCCTCTGTCGAACGAGCCCCCGATTCGGGCGCCTGCCACCTGCTCATCCTCCGCCTGGGGCGCGCGTCGGCGGTACGCCTCGGCGCGGCGCTCGGCGAGCTCGCCATGCATCCGCACGAGTTCGCCGTGCTCCACGCGCTCTCGGAGGCCGGCCCGATCTCGCAGGGTCGCCTCGGTGAGACGCTCCGCGTCCACGCCAGCAACCTGGTGGCGGTGATCGACGGCCTCGAGGCCGATGAGCTCGTTCTTCGCCGCCGCGATCCGGTCGATCGCCGTCGCTACCTAGTCGAGCTCACCGCTCGCGGCCGCCGCCGGCTCGAGCAGGCCCGACACGCGGCGGAGCAGGTCGAGGCCGACCTGCTCGCTCCGCTCGACGAGGCCGAGCGCCTCAGTCTCCACTGGTACCTGACCCGGATCGCCGCGCACGCCTGCGCGGTAGGCCGAGGCAAGGGCCGCTCGTGCTGAGCCGCGTTCGCCGGCGCCTCGGCGCGGACCGCCTGAGCTGGAGGAGGGCGTAGCCGGCTCAGCCCGCGCGGCGAGCCCGGCGGGCCTCTGCGCGCACGGCCAGCGCTTCCTCCTCGGCCAGGGCGAGATCGGCCACGCCGACGTCGCGGCGCAGGACGTCTTCTCCCCGCCGGCCGGGCGACCCGGCCAGCCACGGGCGCGCCTCATCCCGGCGATCGGGTTGACCCACCCGACGATCGGAAACGGCGGCGCCCGTCTCGACGAGCCCGTAGTCCTGGCGGTCGCCGATGGCCGCGGCGCGTCCCAGGCTCCAGGCGAACACGCCGACCACGCCGGTCGCCAGGACCCAACCACCTATGAGGCCGATCGCAAGGCTCATGTGCAGGTCTCCTCGGTCCGCGGGACTCCGTCCCAGCGACGAGCGCATGCCCGCCTGGACGAATGTTCGACCTTTCGCGGACGGAACGGCGACTCCTCTCCGTGAAGCTCTGAGCGCGCCCAGCCATCCACTTCGGGTGGAGCCCTGCCGTTGCGGCCAGCGCGGCGCGCCGCTTGACTCAGGAGGCCGTGCCGAAGCCCTCGCGCGCCTCGCGCACGAGGGTGACCGCCTCGGGGAACAGGCTTCCCATCGCTCGGCGGATCTCGTCGGCCTGCTGATCGGCGTTGCCCTGGAGGTTGAGCCGGTTGATGCCGGCGACGGTCATGTCGACCGCCAGCTTGATCGCGTTGTCGGCCCAGGCGACCTGTTGCGCACCCTGCATCTGCTCGGCGAACTCCGTCATCTTCCGGCGCAGCTCCTCGGGATCGCCGAAGATGCCGAAGGGATCTTCCGAGGACACCGGCCCAGTGTAGTCGCCCCCGCTAGTCTTCGCGCCCGTGCCGCTGCCCCCGCCCGCTCCCGACTCGACCTGCCTGATCACCGGCGCCTCCTCCGGGATCGGCGCCGAGATCGCGCGCGAGCTCGCCCAGCGCGGGCACGGCGTCACGCTCGTGGCGCGCCGCGAGGAGCGACTGCGCGAGCTCGCCGACGAGCTCACGGACGCGCACGGGATCCGTGCCGAGATCGTGGGCGCGAGCGTCGCCGACCACGACGGCCGCGCTGAGCTGGCCGCCGAGATCGAGCGGAGGGGACTGGCCGTGGAGACCCTCGTCAACAACGCGGGCTACGGGAGCGCCGGACGGTTCCAGGATCTCGACCCCGACGGCGAGGAGGGCATGGTCCGCCTGAACGTCGAGGCGGTCGTCGGCTTCTGCGGGATCTACGCCTCGAGGATGGTCGACCGCGGGCGGGGGTCCATCCTCAACGTGGCCTCGACGGCGGCCTTCCAGCCGCTTCCGTACCAGGCGACCTACGCCGCCAGCAAGGCCTTCATCAACTCGTTCACCGAAGCGCTGCACACCGACCTGGCCGGGACCGGGGTGAACGCCACGGTCCTGTGCCCGGGACCCACCGCGACCGAGTTCGCCGACGAGGCCGGCATGAACTCGTTCGAGGGGCTCCCGTCCTTCCTCGTCGACGACGCGCGCGACGTGGCTCGCGCCGCGGTGGAGGGCATGGAGGCCGGCAGCCGCTCGGTCGTGCCGGGTGTCCACAATGTCATCAGCGCCCTCGGCGGCCGGTTTGCGCCCCGCACGCTGCTGCTCCCGGCGCTGGGCCGGTTCTACCCGTACGGACGGTGACGGGCGCGACGGCGCAGACGGGCACCGTCGAGGCGTCGGGACTGGAGCTCCACTACGCCGAGCAGGGACGCGGCCAGGCCGTCGTGCTCGTCCACGGCACGGCCGTGGGACGAGAGCTCTGGCGAGAGGTCTCGAGCGCCCTCGGCGAGGAGGTGCGCACGGTCGCCTACGACCGCCGCGCCTACGGCGACAGCGAGGCGCCGGAGCCCTTCACGGGGACGACCGTCGCCGAGCAGACCGAGGACGCGGCCGGGCTGATCGAGGCGCTCGAGGCCGTGCCCGCGGTGGCGTGCGGGCACGACGTCGGCGCGCTCGTGGCACTCGACCTGGTGCGTCGCCACCGCGGGCTCGTGCGGGCCGCTGTGCTGATCGAGCCGCCGCTGCTGGCGCTCTCACCCGCGGGGCCGGCGGCGGTCTCTGCCCTGCGGGAGGCGATCGAGGCGGGCGCGCGCGAGGCCGAGGACTCGGGCGCCGGCGCAGTCGACGCGTATCTGCGGGCGATGGCCGGTGAGCAGGTATTCGACGAGCTGGGCGCCGGCCGGCTGCGCGCCGCACGCTCGGCCGGCCGCGCCTTCGCCGCCGACCTCGGCGC
>JACCUC010000074.1 GCA_013812065.1 Thermoleophilaceae bacterium
ACGGCGATCTCGATCTCGCTCCAGTACGGCGTGCCGCTCGAGACCCTGGTGCGCAAGTTCTGTTACATGCGCTTCGACCCCGAGGGCATCACCAACAACCCGGAGATCCCCTTCGCCAAGTCGATGCCCGACTACATCATGCGCTGGCTCGCCTCGCGCTTCCTCGACGCCGACGTGCAGGAGGAGCTCGGGATCCTCACCACCGAAGTCCGCGCGCGCAAGTCGGCGCAGGAGGCGCTCATGCGCGGCGACACGGCGGGGCCGTCGAACGGCGGGAACGGGTCCGGGGATTCCGACGGCGGCCAGCGTGGTGGTCAGACCACCTCCTCCGCGCCCGCGCCGAGCGGTCAGGCCACGCCCAGGAAGCCCGGCACAACCCGCGCCGCCGCTGAGGCGCTCACCGACGAGCCGCCTGTCCTTCCGGCTCGCATTCAAGGGCTCGACCTCGGTCCCGCCTGCGGTCAGTGCGGCGGGATGATGCAGCGCACGGGCTCGTGCTACACGTGCTCGAGCTGCGGCAACAACACGGGGTGCGGGTAGGAGTAGGCGATCGTCCGCCGCGCTACCGCGGCCACGACGCCCACCGCGCCGGCTCGCCCGCGGGGCGGTCGCTCCAGCGCGGTGGCGGAGCGGCCGCCGCCAGCACTCCACCCGGCACGACCGCCCGAAGCCGTCCGCCCCCGGCCTCGCGCACACCAACTCGCACCGAATTGATCCGGTTGCCCGAGCGCACCCGGCTCGGCGCGCAGGTCGACCCGGGCGGGCAGTCGTCCTCGCCGATCCCGAGCGGGTGGTTGCGGGGGCCGTTGTCGATCACGTTGCCGAGGAAGCGCAGGTCGGTGTCGCCGCGGGCCGGCGGCGGGACGTTGCCGGGATTCTCGATCCGCCCGGCCACCTCGAGGTGCTGCCATTGGCTCGGGCGGTCGGCCGGATTGGCGAAGACGTTGCGGGCCACGTAGACGTGGCGGTTCGGGATCCCGATCCCGTCGCCCTGCTCCGCCGTACCCCACGCCCCGGCGCGGAGCAGCGGCTCGCAGCGGACCGCGTCCTCACCCGGATCGCAGGTCCGGTTTCCCTCCCTCGCCTCGAAGAGGTGAGAGTTGCGACCGGTCCGGTAGGCGACGTTGTCGGCGAACAGGGCGTTGTAGGCGCCGTTGACGCCGAAGGCCGCCCCGTGGATGTCGCGGAACGTGTTGCGCCTCACCGTCACCCCCGCGGCCTCGTAGTGGAGGAACGGCCACACCATGTACTGCAAACCCGAGCCCTGACCGGCGAGGTAGCCGCCCGTGCCGCAGCCGCGGAAGACGTTGTCGGTCAGGATGACGTTGCTCGATCCGCCCTTGGTGTAGGCGCACCAGTCCTGGGCCCGCTCGAAGGTGTTGCCGGTGAGGCGCGCCCCACGGACGGCCACGAAGTCGAGGGCGTTCTGCTCGGCGCCCGAGATCAGGGAGTCGCGGACCCGGAGGTCGCGCGACTGGTTGGCCTTGATGTTCTCGTGCGTGCTCGCCCGCGAGCCGATCAACCGGCTCCGCACGATCGCCACCCCGGCGCAGCGCTCGCAGTGAAAGACGTCGCCGCTCGAGCGCAGGGTGACGCCGTCGAGGACGAGGCCGCGGACGTCGAAGACGTTCATGCGCGGCAGGATCGCCCGCCCGGGCCCGTCGGCCGAGCGGAGTCTGATCTGTGCCCTGCGCAGCGAGCCCCAGCGTGACTCGAAGTACTGGGGGAATGCGCTAAGTGGGTAGCGTCCGGCGCGGAGCTGGACGGTCACGCCCGTGGTCAGCTCGCGGCGACCAGGGATCCGCCGCCACGCCTCGTTCACCGTGCGCAGCGGAGCGGCCGAGGTCCCGGGCGCCCGGTCCGAGCCGCGGGCGGGGTCGACCCAGAGCTCGCGCGCCGAGGCCGTCCCGGGAAAGAGGGCGAGCGACAGCACGAGGGAGACGATCAGGCGCACGAGGGGAGCAATCGTCGCGAGCGGGTGCGAGCGCGAGGGGCGAGCCTCCGTGGTAGACCGAATGGCCATGAGCCCTGACGTGGCCGGCGTGGAGATCGCCGCCCCGAGCGAGCGCTCCGAGCCCGCGAGCTAGCCTGCCGCCCTCGATGCGCCCGCGACCCATTCGAGTCATCCGCTCGGCGCGCCGTCTGGCCGGCGCGCTCCTCGCGCTGGTCGCGCTCGTCGCATCGAGCGGATGCGGCGACGAGGAGGCCGCCGATCGCCCGGCGCCCTCCCCACCCGAGCCCGTCGAGCCCCAGGTCGTGCGCACCGACTCGCTGCGCTCCCTCGGCGTCGGCACCGACATCGCCGAGAAGCCCGAGTTCCGCCCGCCGTCGGGTAGCCCGCCGCAGAACCTGCAGATCTACGACGTCGCCGAGGGCGACGGAGCCCAGGCGACCGTCGGCGAGCCGGTCTCGATGCAGTACGTCGGCAGGTCGTTCTCGAACGGCCGCGAGTTCGACGCGAGCTGGGACGGGGAGCCGTTCGCCTTCACGCTCGGGGCCGGCGAGGTGATCTCCGGTTGGGACCTCGGCATCGAGGGGATGCGTGAGGGCGGTCGGCGCATCATCATCATCCCACCCGAGCTCGGCTATGGCGCCCAGGGCTCGCCGCCGTCGATCGCACCCAACGAGACGCTGGTGTTCGTAGTCGACCTGAAGTCGGTCGGAAGCTAGCCGGCCCGCCGGAGGCCCGGCCGTACCGCCGCTACAGCGGGATGTTCCCGTGCTTTCGCTTCGGAACCGGCACGCGCTTGGTCTGCAGCGTAGCCAGCGCGCTGATCAGCCGCGGCCGGGTCTGGTGCGGCTCGATCACGTCGTCGATGTAGCCGCGCTCGGCCGCCGAGTAGGGGTTGGCGAACCGAAGCTTGTAGTCATCGATCAGCTTCTCGCGGCGCTCCTCGGGCGTCGGCGAGTTGGCAATGTCGCGGCGGTGGATGATGTTGACCGCCCCCTCGGGCCCCATCACCGCGACCTCGGCCGTCGGCCAGGCGAAGTTGAAGTCGGCCAGCATGTGCTTCGAGTTCATGACGTCGTAGGCCCCCCCGTAGGCCTTGCGGGTGACCACGGTCAGCTTCGGCACCGTCGCCTCGGTGAATGCGTAGATGAGCTTCGCCCCGTGGCGGATGACCCCGCCCCACTCCTGCTCGCCCCCGGGCAGGAAGCCGGGCACGTCGGCGAACGTGACGATCGGAATGTTGAAGGCGTCGCAGAAGCGGACGAAGCGCGCGCCCTTGACCGAGGCGTCGATGTCGAGCACGCCGGCGAGCTGGGCCGGCTGGTTGCCGACGATCCCGACCGCATAGGCGCCGAGGCGCGCGAACCCGACGGTGATGTTGGTCGCGTAATGCTCGTGGACCTCGAAGAACTCGCCGTCGTCGACGACGTGCGAGAAGACGTCGCGCATGTCGTAGGGCTTGTTCGGGCTGTCGGGGACGATCCGGTCCAGCTCTTCGTCCATGCGGTCGGGGTCGTCGCCCGAGTCGAGACGGGGCGGGGTCTCGAGGTTGTTCTGGGGCAGGAAGGACATGAGGTAGCGCACATCCTCGAGGCAGGCGTCCTCGTCCTCGGAGGCGAAGTGGGCGACGCCTGAGGTCGTGCTGTGGGACATCGCCCCGCCGAGCTCCTCGAACTCGACCTGCTCGCCGGTCACGGTCTCGATCACGTCTGGGCCGGTGATGAACATGTGCGAGGTCTCCTTCACCATGAAGATGAAGTCGGTCATCGCGGGCGAGTAGACCGCGCCGCCCGCGCACGGGCCCATGATCAGGCTGATCTGCGGGATCACCCCCGAGCACTGGACGTTGCGCACGAAGACGTCGCCGTAGGCCCCGAGCGAGACGACGCCCTCCTGGATTCGAGCCCCGCCCGAGTCGTTGATCCCGATCACCGGGCAGCCGATCTTGGCCGCCAGGTCCATGACCTTGCACATCTTCTCGGACATGACCTCGCCGAGCGATCCCCCGAAGACCATGAAGTCCTGCGAGAAGACGCACACCGGGCGCCCGTCGATCGTCCCGTGCCCGGTCACCACGGCGTCGCCCCAGGGCTTGTGTTTATCCATGTCGAAATCATGAGTGCGATGACGCACGAACCTGTCGAGCTCCTGGAAGGAGCCCTCGTCGAGCAGCTTGTCGACCCGCTCGTGGGCGGTGAGCTTGCCCTTCTCGTGCTGCTTCTCGATCGCCTGCTCGGAGGCCGAGTGAAGGGCCTCGTAGCGCAGCTCCTCGAGCTGGGCGAGCTTCTCGTCGTAGGTTTCGGGGACTTCCGCGTCCATGGGGAGGCGGGATTCTAAAGGGTCCAGCCCGAACCCGCAGACGCAGGCGGCAGAGGTGGGCTGAGCCGTGTAGCCCTACCCTGGTGAGTCGCCCCTCGATCCCCCGGACATGGCGTGCGCGCGCCCCTCTGGGCGACCGACGGTCGTGGCGGCGACCCCCACCGCTATGACCCTCGATCGACGAACCGTCCCGACCGAGGCCCCGGAGGCCCGTACCTCCGAGGCGGGCTCGGCAACCTCCGACCGAACCGGGCGGACCGCGGAATCGGGCGCAGCGGCGGACGGCCACCCGCCCGCTCGCCCCGACGGTCCCTTCCCCCCCGCCGCCGCGCTCGCCGCCACGCTCGCGGCTCTCGCCTTTGCCGCGACCCTCTACGCCTGGCTGCGCGGCGGCGGCTCGATCGACCTCCCCTGGGCGCCCACCCTCGGCCTGCGCCTGCACTTCCGCCTCGACGCGCTCGGGGCGCTCTACGCCCTGCTCGCCACGGGGATCGGCGCGGTGGTCTTCCTCTACTCGGGGCGCTACCTGCGCCTCCATCTTTCCCACCAGGGGCGGCCCGCACGCGACGAGCGGAGCTTCTACGCCTTCATGCTGCTGTTCACCGTCTCGATGGTCGGCCTGGCGACCGCGCAGGACCTGCTGCTGCTGTTCGTCTTCTGGGACCTGACGGCGATCGCCTCGTACTTCCTGATCGGCTTCGACCGCCACGAGGCGGCCTCCTGGTCGGGGGCGCTGATGGCCCTGCTCGTGACCGGGATCACCGCGGTGCTGCTGCTCGTCGGGTCGGTCATGCTGTTCGTCGCCTACGGGACGTTCTCGCTGCCGGAGATCATCGCCGAAGCCCGTCCGGGTCCGGCGCTGACCGTGGCCGCGGCCCTGATCGCGCTCGCCGGCCTGGCCAAGAGCGCGCAGGTGCCCTTCCACTTCTGGCTGCCGAACGCCATGGCCGCACCCACGCCGGTCTCGGCGTATCTGCACAGCGCGGCCATGGTCGCCGCCGGGGTACTGCTGATCGGCCGCACCTACCCGCTGCTCCAGGAGAGCGAGCTGGTGCTCGACGGCATGCTCGTCGTCGGGCTCGCCTCCATGCTCGCCGGAGGTCTCATCGCGCTCACGCGCGAGCGCCTCAAGCAGGTGCTCGCCTACTCGACCGTCGCCCAGTACGGGTACATGGTCGCTCTCTACGGGCTCGGCGGAGCGGCGGGCGCCGCCGGAGGCGCGTTCGTCGTGGCCGCCCACGCGCTCGCCAAGAGCGCGCTGTTCATGGTCTCGGGAGCGGTGACCCGGGCGAGCGGCGGCGAGGAGCGGCTCGGACGGCTCGGCGGGCGGTGGCGGACCATGCCGGTCGTGGCCGGGGCCGGCGCGCTCGCGGCGGCGGCGCTGGCCGGCCTGCCGCTGACCGCCGGCTTCTTCAAGGACGAGCTGCTGTTCAAGGCCGCGCTCGAGCACGGCCCGGTGGTGACGGCCCTCGTGGCCGCCGGGCCGGTGCTGACGCTGGCCTACATCGGCCGCTTCTGGGGCCGGATCTTCCTCGGAAGCCCGAAAGAGGCGCCGACCGGGCCGCGCTCGCTGGCGACCACGCTCGTCGCCCCGATCGCCGTGCTCGCGCTCATCTCACTCGTGTTCGGGCTCTGGACCGCGCCACTCGAGAGCCTCGCCGCCGAGGCGGGCTCGGTCAGCCTCGGCGGCGAGCCGGCCGGTCTCTCGGTCGCCTACCACCTCGACGCCCGCGCCACCAACCTGATCGCCCTCGGCGTGTACACCCTCGGCGGTCTCCTGCTCGCCACCTACCCGCGCTGGCTGCCCGTCGCCCAGGCGTTCGCCCTGGTCGCACTGCGCTTCGGGCCCGAGCGCGCCTACGTCTCGTCACTCCGGCAGGCCAACCGCCTCTCGAGCGCCCTCCACCGGTTCGAGGTCCGCGACCTGCGCCGGCGCGTGGCCGCGGTGCTCGTGCCGTGCGGGGTGCTCGTGACCGCCGGCTTCCTCGCGACTCCGACACTCGGCCAGTACGAGGTGGGTCCGCTCGATGGCCGCGACGCACCGCTGGCCATCGTCCTCGCGCTCGCCGCCGCGGCCGCGCTCGCCGCCATGGCCCCGCGCTCCCAGCTCGTGCTCGTGCTCGTGCTCTCGAGCGCGGGCTACAGCCTGGCCGCGGTGTTCGCGCTGCTCGGCGCGCCCGACGTGGCGCTCGTCGCGGTGCTCGTGGAGACCCTGTTCGCGCTGCTGTTCGTGGCCGTGTTCTCGCTCCTGCCGGGCGGGGTCCTGGACCGCGAGCAGTCACTCTCGGTCCCGCCGTCCCGGCGCTGGCGAGATCCGCTGATCGCCGTCGTCTCGGGGCTGTTCGCGCTGGCCGTGGTGTGGGGCACGCTGTCGAGCCCCGTGCCGCGCGGCCCGCGGATCTCCGAGCGGCTGATCGAGCTCGCGCCCGCTGCCCACGCCCAGGACGTCGTCACGGCGATCCTGTCGGACTTCCGCGGGCTCGACACCCTCGCCGAGGCCACCGTCCTCCTCATCGCCCTGGCCGGAGTGGGCGGCGCACTGAGCCGGGCGCGCTCGTCATGAGCCCTAGCAACGTCCTCCCGCGCGCGGTGGCGCGCTTCCTGCTGCTTCCGATCGGGATGATCGCAGTGGCGCTCTTCGTCAAGGGCCTGTCGAGCACCGGCGACGGGTTCGCGGCCGGGACGGTGGCCGCGCTCGGGGTCGCTCTCCAGTACGTGGTCTTCGGGCACCGGGAGGCCGAGCGGTGCCTGCCCGTGCGCCGCGCTCCGCTCGCCGCGGTCGTCGGGCTCGCGCTCGGCATCGCCATCGGCTTCGCCCCGCTCCTGTCCGGGGACCCGGCGTTCACCCACCTGCCCCCCGCCGGGGAGAAGGTCGCCAAGCTCGGGACGCTCGAGCTCGCGACTTCCGTGGCCTTCGACGCCGCGATCTTCCTGACCGTGTTCGGGATGGTGGTGGGGATCGTGCGCGAGCTCGCGTGGGCGGCCGAGCAGGAGACCGAAGAGGCATGACTCTGCTCGTCTCCGTGGTGGTGGCGATCGTCTTCGGATCGGGGTGCTACCTGCTGCTCAAGGGGGACCTCTTCCGCGTCGTGGCCGGCACGGTGCTGATCTCGAACGCCGCGGTCCTGACCCTCGTCGGCGCCGGGTTCACGCGCGGGGCAGCCCCCATCCGCCCCTTCCCGCCAGGCTCGGAGGTGAGCGATCCGCTCGTGCAGGCACTCGCCCTGACCGCGCTGATCATCGGCTTCGGGGTGACCGCGCTGCTGCTCACGCTCGCGGCCCGGGTCTACGCCTCGAGCCGCACGGTCGACCTCGACCAGCTCTCGCAGATCGAGGCCACGCGCGAGGACGAGCTCGAGGAGGCCGAGGCGTGACCGACCTGCTCTTCCTGCCGCTCCTCGTCCCGTGGCTCGCCGCGGTCGGGCTCGTGCTCCTCGACGGGCGCCGGCCGGGCGTGGCGTGGCTGGCCGTCGGAGCCCTGGCCGCGCACCTCGCCGCCCTCGCCGTGCTCGCGGCCCGGGTCTTCGAACGGGGGCCCGAGCAGGCGGTGACCGGCGAGTGGCCGGCCGGGGTCGGGATCGTGGTGCGCGCCGACGCGCTCGGAATGGTCTTCGCCCTGCTCTCGAGCGCGGTGATCCTGGCTGCGCTCGTCCACGAGACGCTCGCCGGGGTCGGGGGCCGCCGGTTCCCGGCCCTTGTCGTGTTCATGGCCGCGGGGCTGACCGGGCTGTTCCTGGCCCGCGACGTCTTCAACTTCTACGTCTTCTTCGAGGTCGCGATGATCTCGGCCTACGCGCTCTCGACCTACGGAGGCGAGGCCCGCCAGGCGGGGGCGGCGTTCGTGTTCGCCGTGGTTAACCTGCTCGGGTCCTTCCTGTTCCTGATCGCGGTCGCGGGGATCTACCACCAGACCGGGACGCTCGACATGGACGGCGTGACGACGGGCCTCGCGGCCGCCGGCCCGAACGCGGCGATCCTGATCGCGGTGCTGGTGCTCGTCGCCTTCTCGGTCAAGCTCGGCCTGTTTCCGTTCCACCCGTGGCTGCCGGCGGTCTACATCGGCGCGCGGCCCGCGGTCGCCGCCATCCTCGCCGGTGCGCTCGCCAACATCGGCAGCTATGGGGTCCTGCGCTTCGGCGCCGACCTCCTTCCCGCCCAGCTGCGGGCCGGGTCGATCGTGCTCGTCGTGCTCGGCTCGGCGAGCATCGTCTACGGCGCCGTGCAGGCGATCGGGCGCCGCGACTCGGCCGAGGTGCTCGCCTACTCGGCGATCGGCCAGGTCGGGTACGTGCTGGTGGCGGTCGGCGTGGGCGGCGCGGTCGGGCTCGGCGCCGCGGTGCTGTACGCGCTCGTCAACGGGCTCAACAAGGCGCTGCTGTTCCTGTCGATCGACTTGCGTGGCTGGCTCGTGGGGGCGGCGTTTGCGGTCGGTGCGTTCAGCGTCGTCGGAGTACCCCCGGCGGCCGGGTTCCTGGGCAAGGTCGTCATGTTCCGGGCCGGCGTCGAGACCGGTAGCGTCGCGCTCGTGGTCCTGATCTTCCTGGGGGGAGCGCTCTCCTTCCTCTACATGTTCCAGCTCTACCAGACCGACTTCTGGGCCGGGGCCCGGGAGGTCGGTCGCTCGGCGCCGCGCACACGGGTCGTGGTCCTCGTCCTGGCCGTCCTCGTGCTCGCACTTGGAGCCTGGCCCGAGCCACTGCTGGCGGTCAGCCGGGACGCCGCCGAGGCGCTCGGACCGGAGGGACCGTGAGATACCTCCTCGCACTCGGCGGGCTGACCGTCGTCTACGCCCTGACCCTGGGCAGTGTCCGCCCGCTCGACGTCGCGCTCGGCCTGCTGGTGTCCGCGGCGCTTCTGGCCGTCTCGCGCCGCTTCGTCTTCCCGGCCGAGCCGGGGCCGGCGCTCGAGGTGCTGCGCCGGCTGGCCGCGGTCCCGCGCCTCCTCGCCGGCGTGGTCGCCGAGGTGGCCGGCGGCACCGTCGAGGTGGCGCTCGTCGTTCTCGGACGCCGGCCCCTCGACTGCCCGGGCGTCGTGGCCATCCCGATCGGAGAGCAGACGGCGGTCGGGGTCGCCGTGTCCGCGCTCGCCCACACGCTCTCTCCCGGCGCGATCCTGATCGACGTCGACGAGGAACGCGGGGTCATGCTCCTCCATGTCCTCGACGCCAAGGACCCCGACGCCGTGCGCGAGCACCACCGGCGCTTCTACGAGCGCTGGCAGCGTCGCGCCTTCCCCTGACCCGGGTCGCGAACCGTGCACGACGCCCTCGTCTACATCGCCATGGTCTGGATCGTCCTGCTGCTCGGATGGGTGGTGGCGCTGACGATCCGCTCGAGCTCGGCCCCGCAGCGGATCGCCGCGCTGGACCTGATCGCGCTCGTCCTGATCGCGCTGCTCACGCTCTTCTCGCAGCTGCGCGACGTCGCCTACTTCCTCGACGCGGCGCTCGCGGTGGCGCTGCTCTCGTTCGTCGGGACGATCGGGTACGCGCGCTTCCACGCCCGGGGAAGGTTGTTCTCCTGACCCCTGACTGGCTCGCCTGGGCCGCCGACGCGCTCGTGGTCGGCGGGTTGCTCGTGATCACGCTGGGCGTCGTCGGCTTCGCGCGCATGCCCGACGTCTACAACAAGCTCCACGCCGCGAGCAAGACGGTGGTGTTCGGGGTGGCGGCCCTGCTGCTGGCCTCCGCCGCGACGCTCGACGTCGCGCTCGTGGCGCGCTCAGCGCTCGTGGCCGCGTTTCTCGTCCTGACCGCGCCGGTGTCGGCACACGCGGTGGCGCGCACGGCGTACGAGCGCGGCGAGCCCGCGCGTACGGCGCGCAGCGTGGACGAGGGTGGGGCCGCGGTCGACGGCTGAGGCGAGCGGACGCCCCGCAGGCCTCAGAACCGCAGCGTCGCCCCGATCGAGCCGTGCTCGTCCAGGTCGTCGTGGTGGCGAACCACGAGCACCTCCGCCGACTGGCCGAGCGCGAGCTCGATCGCGGACTCGACGATGTCGTCGCGGCGCACGAGCTCGCCGCCGTCCACGGGGCAGGTCCCGCCCTCCTGGGCGGCGACGAAGCCGTCGCTCGAGCACACAGAGCCGGGCGCGGAGAACCCCTCCGCCAGCAGGAGCGTCTCGACGCGGCGCTCGTTGAGCGCGCCGAGCGTGTCGTCGAGCCCGGCGGACCCGCGGCCGCCCGTGCCGACGGCCTCGACCAGGCGATCGAGCTTCTCGCGCTCGCGGCGGCGCTCGGCCGCCTCGATCTCCCCGGCCGCAGCGCGGGCCACGTCGTCGGCGCTCGAGCGCTCGACGTCCACCTCGAGGAAGCCACGGAGCCGCTCGCGCAACGAGGCGTGCAGCTGGTGCTCCATCGTTCCGCGCAGCTCGGAAGGGATCCCGACCAGGAAATGGTCGAACCGAGCGCGGCGGTAGTGCTTGAACGCCTCGTAGGCCGCCTTGCGCAGGTGCTCCTCGTGCTCCTCGGCCACCGAGCGCTCGGCGCGGCTCTGCTCCGGACCCCCCGACTCAGACTGACCGCGGACGTCGTCCTGAAAGCTCTCGACCTCCTCGAGCGTGTCGCGGGTTCCCTCGAAGAGGCGGGCGCTGCGGCGATTGGCGAGCAGGACGGCCCACCGGTCGGCCGAGAGCATGCCGGCCAGCGGCTCGACCCACGGCGAGTCGTCGATCATGATCCCCGAGTCGACGGGCCGCGGAAGCTTCACCGTCTCGAAGAGGCCGGCGGCGCCGGAGCAGAAGACGGCGAGCCCGTGCGCCCCGTCGGCCGAGAAGCTCGGCCCCCGCAGGTAGTCGCGTAGGCGCTTGACGTCCTCCTCGAGGCCCTGGCGCTCGTCGTGGGACAGTTCGTGCTCGGCCTTCACCTTGCGCCCCGCCTCGTCGACCAGCGAGCCGATCGCCGAGCTGCGCGCCGCGGGGGTGGCGAACTCGCTCGGCTCGAGGTTGAGGTACGCGCTCAGAACGCGGCCGCCCGGACGAAGCTCGGCGAGGCGGCGCAGTCGCTCCGGGGTCAGCTCGTCGGTCTGCATGGACTGCCTTTGCCCGCGCGGACGCGGCCCCGAACATGGCTCGAAGAGCGCCGGAGGTGCAGGCCGCTACGCCGCCGCGGGCTGGGGCGCCCGCAGCGGCACCCCGATCGCCTTTAGCCGCCGCGACAGCGACTTGAAGCCGAACTCGGTGATCTCGCTCGACGGGTAGCCGAGGATCTCCCACTCCCCGGTCGGGTCCTGGCCGGGCGGGACGAGCACCCCGGCTGCCACGGGGAGCAGCTCCTGGAGCTTCTGCTGCATCCGCTCGGCCAGGGCGTCGTCCTCTCCGGCGGTCTGCTGGAGGTACCAGGTGCCGTAGGCGACATGGCGGTGCTCGTCGCGCGCGACGTGCTCGAAGCCCTCGACGAAGCCGGGAAAGATCTCGTTCTCCTCCATGAAGCGAGTGACGAAGTACTGGCCGGTGAGCGCGAGCGCACCTTCGATCACCATGTGGTAGGTGGTGATGAAGTCGATCTTGGCCCCGCGATCGCTCGGGTCGGCGATCAGGCGCTTGCCGGCGTCGACGAGCGCTTCGTCGAAAAGCTTTCCGAAGGCCTCGTTGAGCTCCTCCCGCACCCGGCTGAGGCGACCCTCGAAATCGGGGTCGTCGATCCCGATGACCTCGCGGTAGAAGCGATCGAAGAACTGCATGTGACGCGCCTCGTCGACCTGCTGGGTGGCGAGAAAGCTCTCCTCGTGCTCGTCCTCGTAGGCCATGACGAGGCCCGAGAACTGCGTCGTCACCCGCTCCTCGCCGATGAAGAACGTGGACAGGACCCACACGAGGCTGTCCTTCGCCTCGTCGCTTAGGTTGGCGAAGTCCTGCTTGTCCTGGGAAAAGTCGATCTCCTGAGATCGCCAATGCTGGCGCTCCCACAGCTCGTAGAGCTCCTGAGGGGTCTGAAGCTTGAGCTTGCTCGCCTGGTCCCCGTTCGCGGCGGCTCCGGGGTCTCCCTGCTCGGGGACGAGCGCGCCCAACGTGACCATGGTGCCCTCCTTGGGCGCGGGTAGACCGACTTGGCGGGGATGTGCGAAGTGTCCTGACACAGTGTCAGACGCTCTGTCAGACGGTACGTCATCCGGCGCGCTAGGGTAGCTGGCGTGCCCGACGGAACCGATACTCGGGGCGAGCGACGCGCGCGGCGCGAGGGCGTGCGCACCGCCCTGTCCGACGCGCTGATCGAGCTCGTCGAGCAGACCGCGTTCAAGGACATCTCGGTCGACGACGTGGCGCGAGCGGCCGGGATCACCCGCAGCGCCTTCTACCTCTACTTCCGCGACAAGCACGAGCTTCTGATCGCCGCGGCCGCTGGCGCCGCCCAGGCTCTCTACGACGAGGCCGATCGCTGGCGGAACGGCCGCGGCCGGCCCGAGCGGCGCCTGCGCGAGGCACTCGGGGGCGTCGCCGCGCTGTACGAACGCCACACCGGCCTGCTGCGCGCGATCATCGAGGTCTCGGGCTACGACAATGGAATTCGCCTCTTCTGGCGCGAGGTCGTGGAGCGTTTTGTCGACGCGACGAGCGAGCACCTGCGCGCCGAGCAGCGCGCCGGCCGCGTGCCGCGCGAGCTCGAGCCCCAGGCGACGGCCGAGACGCTCGTGTGGATGGTCGAGCGATGCTGCTACGTCTACCTCGCGCACGGCGAGCGATCCGTGCGCGAGCTGGTCGACGCGTTGACCGCGACCTGGTACGCGGCGCTCTATCCCGCCGCGCTTCGGCGCCCGCGGTCCTCGGCCGCCAAGCTCAGCGCCGGCCGCCGCCCGAGCTCGGGCCAGCGCTAGCTCGAGCGCTTCCGCTCGGGGAGTCGAAGCTACTTCACATCGACCTCGGTGACCATCCCCTTCATCACGTGGGGCGGACCGCCCGTACGATCCTGGATGAAGCAGATCAGCGCGTAGCGCCCCGGCTTCAGGTCCAGGTCGGTGACCTGCTCGACGCCACCGTCGAGGACTGTCGTGCTGAACCCTCCCTTCTCATCGAACGGGGGAGGGCCGGAGGGCCGGCCGCCCTGGCCGGTCTCGCCGACGAACTTCTTCACCTCGTCGAGCGTCTTGCCCGGCAACAGCGGCAAGCCGACGACGTGGTGGAGCTGTTGGCCGGCGTTCCGGAACAGAACCTCGTTACGCCCCGACTTGAGGCCCGAGGTCTCGAACGTGTACTCGCGCGCGGTGATGCTCGCCGAGGTCTTCGGCAGCTCGCCCTCGGAGCCGCCCTTGACTTCGATGGCCGCGGTCGCCGGCTTGCCCTCTTCGGAGGAGGCGACGAGGTAGTACTTGCCGGCGGCGAGGTTCTGGGTCGCCGAGTGCGTCTTGCCCGGGGGGGTCTCGCCGACGCCGCCGCCGTCCTGGAGCCAGTCCGGGATCGGTCCGCCTTCTTGACCGCCGACGATCTTGAGCACCTCGCCAACCGAGTGGTTGCCCTCGGTCCGGATCAGCTGGGCGTCCTGGGGCTGTTTGGTCGAGTTCTTGAACTCGAACTCGACCAAACCGCCCTCGATCGACCCGGGCGCCTTGACCTTGCTCTCCTTGCCGCTCCCCGTCGCCTCCACGGCCAAGGTCGTCGGCGCGCTCGCGCCTCCGCCGCAGGCCGACACGAGCATGACCCCGCCGGCGAGCGATAACGCTCCGAGCCGCGACATCCAGTGCTGGAAGGTGGGGGGTGACGGCCTGATGGGAGCCTCCGGTGCAGGGGTTTGAGGCGAGCGAGCCGGGGACGTTGGCGCGCTGCCACTTATCTCCGGCGGACCCTAACCGGATTGGAGGGCGGCCGTCGAGCCGCCTCAGGCCTCCTGGTACTCCCCGTACTCCTCGCGCATGACCGCGCACACCTCGCCGAGCGTGGCGCGGTCGCTCAACGCGGCGCGGATCGGATGCAGCAGGTTCCCCTCTCCCCGTGCCACCTCGCGCACCTCCTCGAGCCGTGCGTGCACGGCGTCGCCGTCGCGCTCCTCCTTGAACTTCTCAAGCCGCTCGACCTGCTCCCGTTCCGACTCCGGGTCGACCGTCAGGATGTCCTCGGTCTCGACTCCCTCGGTCACGTACTCGTTCACGCCCACGACGACGTCCTGATTGATGCGGATCCGCTCCGAGTAGGCCCACGCCGACTCCTCGACCTCGCCGCGGATGAAGTCGAGCGCCTCGACGGAGCCGCCGAGCTCGTCGACCTTGTCGATCAGCTCCTGCGCGCGCGCCTCGATCTCGTCGGTGAGCGCCTCGACGAAGTAGGAGCCGGCGAACGGATCGACGGTGTCGATCACGCCCGACTCGTGGGCGAGCACCTGCTGGGTGCGCAGCGCCACCCCCACCGCGCGCTCGCTCGGCAGCGCGAGAGCCTCGTCGTAGCCGTTGGTGTGCAGCGACTGCGTCCCCCCGCAGACCGCGGCGAAGCCCTGGAGCGCCACCCGCACGATGTTGTTCTCGACCTGCTGCGCGGCGAGCGTCGAGCCGCCGGTCTGGGTGTGGAAGCGAAGGGTCAGCGAGCGGTCGTTCTGGGCGCCGAAACGCTCTCGCATGATCCGCGCCCACATCCGCCGCGCGGCGCGGAACTTCGCGACCTCCTGGAACACGTGGTTGTGGCAGTTGAAGAAGAAGGCGAGCCGCGGGGCGAACTCGTCGACCTCCATGCCGGTGTCGAGGGCGGCCTGCACGTAGGCGATCCCGTTTGCGAGCGTGAAACCCACCTCCTGGACGGCCGAGCAGCCCTTCTCGCGCATGTGGTAGCCCGAGATCGAGATCGTGTTCCACATCGGGATGCGTTCCTTGCAGTACGCGAACAGGTCGGTCGTCAAGCGCATCGCCGGCTCGGGCGGGTAGATGAAGTTCCCGCGGGCGATGTACTCCTTGAGCACGTCGTTCTGGGTCGTCCCGCGGAGGTCGGACGCGTCGACGCCCTGCTCCTCGCCGACGAGCTCGTACAGCAGCAGCAGCACCGCCGCCGGGGCGTTGATGGTCATCGACGTCGACACGTCGGCCAGCGGGATGCCCTCGAAGACGCGGCGAATGTCGTCGATCGAGTCGATGGCGACGCCGGTGCGGCCGACCTCGCCCGCACAGAGCGGGTCGTCGGAGTCGCGGCCGAGCTGGGTCGGCAGGTCGAAGGCCATCGACAGGCCTGTCGAGCCGTGGTCGATCAGGTAGTGGAAGCGCTCGTTGGTCTCCTTGGCCGAGGCGTAGCCTGCGTACTGGCGCATCGTCCAGCGGCGCGAGCGGTACATGTCGGCGTGGATCCCGCGCGTGTAGGGGTACTCGGCGGGCTCCCCCAGGCGCTCCTCGAGGCCGGAGGCGACGTCCTCCTCGCCGTAGACTCGCTTGACCTCGATCCCCGAGTCGGTGAAGCGACGCTCGTCGTCGGGCCCGACGACCGGCGCGATGGTGGGCTTCGAGTCGGGGCTGGCGGCCATGAACGCAATAGGGTATTGATCAGACGGGTGGCGTGGGCGACGGTCAGGCAGTGCCCTGATTCGGCCTTCGATGTGGAAGTCGAGTCTCTCGCCGACTCGCGCGTGATCGGCCGCCGCTGCGACCCGTACGACGATCCTCACAGGGCCAGCACCCGCACTCCCGCCCGGTCGCCGAGCGGAGCCAAGTCGCCGACGTCGGCGGTCAGCACATCCGCTCCGTCGAGGGCAGCGGTCGCGACGACGATCGCATCGACAGTTGCGTCACCTCCTGTGACGGCGATCAACTCGCCCGCCGTCCTGGCGACGGACTCATCCGTAACGCGCACCCGGCACGAACGCAGCGCCCGGGCAAGGCTCGCGCTGCGGCGCCCACCGCGCCATGCCTCGGCGAGCGCCGCCGCCGGCACTCGCGGCACCACGCCGTCCTCGATCGCTACTTGCAACCATCCCTCGGCCCGCCCGTCCCTGCGTTCGAGCCCGATCAGCGGGCCGGTGTCGAAGACGATCCCCGCCACCGCCCGCGAATCTCCTCGAGCAGTTCGTCGTCGAGTCGCCCTCGCTCTCGCTCTCGCTCGCGGACGAACTCCCGTCCCCGCTCAAGCAGGACACGCTCGCGAATGGCTTCGCCGATCCACCCGCTGAGGTTGTCTTCCGCGTATCGTCGCGCCTGCTGAAGTAACTCGCGATCGAGGGAGATCGAGACTTTCTCGGTCATCGCCATCAGTCGCATCCTACCACGGTAGGACCACCGTACCGCGCGGCCGGTTGATTCCGCGAGGGCTCAGCGCCGTCGCGGACGCTCGGGCTCCTTCGTCGTCAGCTCGATCGGCACGAGCTCGAGCTCGGTGACCTGGCCTCGGCGCAGAACCTGGACCGGCACGCGCGTCCCGATCAGCTCCGCGACCATCAGGCGCTGGAGATCGCCGACGCTCGTCACCGGCCGGCCGCCGAGCTCGACGATCAGATCCTCGGGCCGCACGCCGGCGCGCTCGGCGGGGCTACCGGGAGTGACCTCGACGACCTCGACTCCGGAGTCCCGCCCGAGGCGCTCGCGCGCCGCCGGTGGAAGCGGACGCGGACCGCCGGCGATGCCGAGGTGGGCGCGACGCATGCGACCCTCGGTCATGAGCGCGGCGATCACGCCGCGGTTGATCTCGTCGATCGGGACGGCGAGCCCGAGCCCCACGCCCGCCACGGCGGTGTTGACGCCGACGACCCGCCCGCGGCTGTCGGCGAGCGCCCCGCCGGAGTTGCCGGGGTTGAGCGCGGCGTCGGTCTGGATCACATTGTCGATCACCCGCCCCGCCTCACCCGCGCGCGCGGGCAGCGAGCGCCCGAGCGCCGAGACCACCCCGGCGGTGACCGACCCCGCGAAGCCGTGAGGGTTGCCGATGGCGACGACGAGCTGGCCGACCCGCAGGCGCTCGGCGTCGCCGAGCTCGGCCGGGGTCAGGGCGGCCGCCTCGGCGCGCAGCACGGCGAGGTCGGAGAGCGGGTCGCTGCCGACGATGTCGAAGGCGAGCTCGCGTCCGTCGACGAAGGTCGCGCGCCCGCCCCGGCCCGATCCGGCGACGACGTGGGCTGAGGTGAGCAGGAAGCCGTCCCCCGTGAGCGCGACGCCGCTGCCGGCCCCGGCCGGAACGTGTCCGGCCCGCGTGCGACGGGTCACGCGCAGGCTCGCCACCGACGGCGCGAGCCGCTCGTGGACGCCGGCGACCGCGCGCGAGTAGGCCTCGAGGTCGGCCTCCGTCGGGGCGGCGGACGTCTCGCCGACTGGCGGCCCCGTCATCGGGCGGCCCCCTCTGAGTCGTCGACCTCGAAGGCGACCGAGAGCTCGCGCTCCTCGGTGCCCCGCACGATCGTGAGCTCGAGCGCGCGGTCGCCCCGAACCTCGTCGAGCACGTCGTAGAGGGCGTCGACCGAGTCGAGGGGCCGGCCGGCGGCGATCGCGAGCAGATCTCCCTGCTCGAGTCCGGCGCGGGCGGCCGGACTCTCCGGCTCGACCGCCCGTACGAGCACCCCTTCGCGCTCGGGGAGCCCGACCGCGCGACGCAGGCGGCGAGCTACGTGCGGCGGCGCGACGGCGACCCCGAGGC
>JACCUC010000080.1 GCA_013812065.1 Thermoleophilaceae bacterium
GAGCCTCCGGTCCGCGCGCGCAGCGGGTAGCGCCCCGGCCGAGGGGCGACGAGGCTGAAGCGGGCGATCGTGCCCGGACCGACCTGCTGGGTGAGCCCGAGCCCGCCGAGTCGGATCTCGTCGGGCAGGTCCGACCGGACGGCAAGCGCGACGCGGTCGCCGGGCCGGGCGGCGATCTGCTGCGGACCGCCGATCGGGCGGCCGTCCCGAAGCTGGACGATCGTGGAGGTCTGGGTCCGGGCGCCGGCGCCCGGACCCGCGGTGGCCAGCGCCGCTGGTGCGATGGGGCCTCCGCCGACGAGATCGCCGCAGGCGACGCGCGCGTTCCCGGCGGCCGAGCGTGGGCCGGAGTAGACCATCAGGTAGTAGCCGGGCTCGACCACGTCCTCGCTGACGCGGACGTCCAGGCGCGCAAAGGCGACGCCGTTGGGATCGGCGACGAGCTCGGGGAGGACCAGCGCGCGGCGCCGGACCTGGCGGACCTGCGGTCGGCAGGCCGCGCTCGGCCCGCTCAGGTGCGCGAGGTGGCGGCTTCCGGGGCCGAGCCCCCACACGACCAGCCGCCCGCGCAGCCGGTCCCCGTCCTGCTCGAGATGGGCCACCCCGATCGGGCCGCCCGGGTTGACCGGCAGCAGCTCGAAGTCGACCTGCTCGCGCCCGAGGAAAAGCACTACGACGGCGATCGCCACGCCCGCCACCACGCCGAGGAGAATCGCCACGGCCGCGGCGCGGCGAGTCGGACGCATGGGTCGATAGCGTGCCAGAGGAGAGCGGGCCGCCTCGAAGGCCCCTCCCCGTCGGCCTGCCCGACCGCGCTTCGGCCGTCTCCTTGTAGCCTTGACGGCCGCTCATGCGCGACTATCTATCCGCCATCCGCTCCCACGTCGTCGTCTACGACGGGGGCATGGGCGCCACCCTCGAGCAGTACGACCTGACCTCCGAGGACTACGGCGGGCTGGCCGGCAAGTGCCACGAGGCGCTCGTCCTGCACCGCCCCGACGTCATCCAGGGCGTGCACGAATCGATGGTCGCCGCGGGGGCCGAGGCCGTCCAGACCGACACCTTCCAGGCCAGCCGCCTCAAGCTCGACGAGTGGGGCCTCGGCGAGCGCACGCTCGAGATCAATCGCAGCGCCGCCGAGCTTGCCCGCGCCGCCGCGGGCGAGGAGCGCTACGTGGCCGGCTCGGTCGGCCCGACCGGGATGCTCCCCGCCTCCGACGATCCCACGCTCGGCAACATCTCCTTCGCCGAGCTGCGCGAGATCTTCGCCGAGCAGTGCCGGGGCCTCGTCGAGGGCGGCGTCGACCTGATCCTGATCGAGACCGCGCAGGACATCCTCGAGGTCAAGGCGGCGGTCTTCGGGGCGCGCGACGCCTTTGAGCACACGGGGCGCAGCGTGCCCATCCAGACCCAGGTCTCGCTGCTTCCCAACGGCGGCAAGATGTTGCTCGGCACCGACATCGGCGCCGTGCTCACCACCCTCTCCGCGCTCGACGTCGACGTCATCGGGCTCAACTGCTCGACGGGCCCCGAGGACATGCGCGACGCGATCCGCTTCCTCGGCGAGTTCTCGCCGCTGCCGATCTCCTGCATCCCGAACGCCGGCATCCCCCATCAGGGTCCCAACGGCGAGACGATCTTCCCCGAGGAGCCCGAGCCGCTGGCGGACACGCTGCAGGAGTTCGTCCAGCGCTTCGGGGTGGCGATCGTGGGCGGCTGCTGCGGAACGACGCCCGCGCACATCGAGGCGATCGTCGAGCGCGTCGGCGGCCGCGAGGTCGAGCCGCGCCCGCAGAACGCCTGGCCACCGCACGTCTCGTCGATGATGGAGGCCACGCCGCTCGTCCAGGAGCCACGCCCCTCGATGATCGGGGAGCGGGTGAACTCCCAGGGGTCGCGCAAGGCCAAGGAGCTCCTGCTCTCAGACGACTACGACGGCCTCGCGCTCGTGGCCGAGGATCAGGTCGAGGGCGGCGCTCACGTGCTCGACGTCTGCGTGGCGCTCACCGAGCGCCAGGACGAGGCCGAGCAGATGCGCGAGACCGTCAAGCGCATCTCGCTCTCGCAGCCGGCCCCGATCCAGGTCGACTCGACCGAGCCCGACGTGATCGCGCTCGCGCTCGAGCAGATCCCGGGGCGGGCGATCGTCAACTCGATCAACCTCGAGGCCGGACGCGATAAGGCCGACGGGGTCATCCCGCTGGCGAAGGCACACGGCGCGGCGCTGATCGCCCTCACCATCGACGAGGTGGGGATGGCGAAGACCGCCGAGCGCAAGGTCGAGGTCGCCGAGCGCATCCTCGCCATCGCCTGCGACGAGCACGGGCTCGACCCCGAGGCGCTGATCTTCGATGCGCTGACCTTCACCCTGACCACCGGCGACGAGGAGTGGCGGCCCTCGGCGGTCGAGACCATCGCGGGCATCCGGCGGATCAAAACCGAGCTGCCGGGCGTGAAGACCTCGCTCGGAGTTTCGAACGTGTCCTTCGGCGTCTCGCCCCCGGCGCGGGCAGTCCTCAACTCCGTGTTCCTCCACCACTGCGTGGAGGCCGGGCTCGACCTGGCGATGGTCAACCCCAACCACATCACGCCCTACGGAGAGATCTCCGCCGAGGAGCGCGAGCTTGCCGACGACCTCGTGTTCAACACGCGCGAGGACGCGCTCGAGCGGTTCATCGCCCACTTCGAGGAGAAGGGCGAGGAGGAGACCGCGGAGACCGCCGACCCGACCGCCGAGATGGAGCCCGAGGACGCCTTGCACTTCCGCATCCTGCGGCGCAAGAAGGACGGCGTCGAGGACGATATCGACCGCGCCGTCGAGAAGCTCGGCGCGGTGCCTGTGCTCAACGACGTGCTGCTCCCGGCCATGAAGGAGGTCGGCGACAAGTTCGGCGCCGGCGAGCTGATCCTGCCCTTCGTGCTCCAGTCGGCCGAGGTCATGAAGCGCGCCGTAGCCCGGCTCGAGAACTATCTCGACCGCATCGAGGGCTACACGAAGGGCACGGTCGTGCTCGCCACCGTGTTCGGCGACGTGCACGACATCGGCAAGTCGCTCGTCAACACGATCCTCACCAACAACGGGTACACGGTGGTCGACCTCGGCAAGCAGGTGCCGATCGGGACGATCATCCACGCCGCCAAGGAGCACGAGGCGACGGCGATAGGCCTCTCGGCGCTGCTCGTCTCGACCTCGAAGCAGATGCCCGCGTGCGTCCAAGAGCTCTACCAAGAAGAGCTCGAGTATCCGGTGCTCGTCGGCGGTGCTGCGATCAACCGGAACTTCGGCCGGCGCCTCCTCTACCCGGGTGGCACCGCGTCCGACGACATCTACGACCCCGGCGTCTTCTACTGCAAGGACGCGTTCGAAGGCCTGGGGGTCATGGACCAGCTCGTCGATGGAGACGCGCGCGAGGCGCTCGTGGAGCGCATCCACGACGAGGCGCGGGAGCTTCGCGAGGGCGGACCCGAGCCCGAGGAGCTGCCGACCGACGACGACTCCGTGCGCTCGGGGGCGCGCGTCGACGTGCCGGTGCCCGAGCCGCCCTTCTGGGGTGCACGGGAGATCGATGTCGACCTCGACGACGTGTTCCCACACCTCGATCTCCACGTCCTGTTCAAGCTGCACTGGGGCGGGCGGGGGGTCAAGGGCGAGGAGTGGGAACGCCTGCTGCGCGACGACTTCCGGCCGCGGCTCGAGCGCATGTGGCGCGAGCAGGACTACCTGCACCCACGTGCGGTGCTCGGCTACTTCCCGTGCGCCTCGGAGGGCAACGAGCTGATCGTGTTCGACCCGTCCGATCCGGCGGGCGAGCGCGAGCTGGAGCGGCTGGTCTTCCCGCGCCAGCCGCGCCACGACCGGCTGTGCATCGCCGACTTCTACCGCCCACTGTCGAGCGGCGAGCGCGACGTGGTCGCGCTGCAGGCCGTGACCGCCGGCCCCGAGGTCACGGAGCTGATGGCGCGCCTCGAGCGCGACGGCGAGTTCGCAGAGCAGCTCTTCACGCACGGGCTCGGCGTCCAGGTCGCCGAGGGCATGGCCGAGTGGCTTCACTCCGAGGTTCGCCGGGCGCTCGGGATCGGTCCCGACCAGGCTCGGCGGTGGTCGTGGGGCTACCCTGCGTGCCCCGATCAGGCCGAGCACGAGAAGGTCTTCCGCCTGCTCGACGCGCCGTCGATCGGGCTTTCCTTGAGCGGCGGCTATGCGGTCGAGCCCGAGCAGTCGACGCTGGCGATCGTGGCCCACCATCCCCAGGCGGCCTACTTCGGCATGAAGTCGGGCCGGCTGCCGGCGGAGGCATCCCCGGATGCGATCATCGCCGACCCGCGGAGGCGGGTGGGGCACCGCGTGACCGACGGCGCGGTGTTCTTCGACGACGACGCGGATACGTACGAGGAGTCGCGCGAGGAGGCGGTTGAGGACAACGACCCGCGGGTGAGCGGCAACGGAGGCGATCCGGGCACGCGTGCGAACGGAGACGATCCGCGGACGAGCGGCAATGGAGGCGATCCGGGCGCACTGGCAGACGAGCCCGCCGGGGAGTCCCCCGCAGAGTAGATCGGGCGCGACGCTCGGTCCCGCCGCCCATGACCCCCGAGCGCTGGCCAGCTTATGCGAGCAGGTATCGAGTCCCTCGCTTGGCGCCCACCCGTCTCAATCTTCCTTGTTCGACCAGACGGTCGAGGACACGCAGCGCCTCCGCTCGCTCGAGCCCCGTTCGGGCACGAATCCGAGCGTTGGTGAGTGGTTCCTCTCGGGCCAAGGTCATGACGAGATCGTCAAGCTGTCGGGCGTCGAGTCGGAGGCCGGCGGGAGGGGCGAGCGACTCCTGGAGCTCATACGTTGCTCCACCTCGCTCGCCACGCTGCTCTAAGAACCCGGCGTCGCGGAGCCTGTGCAGTGCTTCGCGGGCGTCCCGGGAGTCACCGCCAACGAGTTCCCGGGTACGGGCATTGGTCAACCTATCACCGCGCGCGGCGTGGATAAGGAGAATCCGGTCTGAGGGCTCGATCAAGCCCCGCGACTCGACCTCTCGGACCCATGCCCGCTCGGAGGGAGCGACGGCGCTTCGGATCGACAGAGTGACCCGCACTGAGTAGCCGGTGTCCTCGAACACCGGCGGCTCGAGCAACTCCTCACGCATCGAGCTTTCCATGACGTCAACCCCGCGACCAGCGTACTCGGCAAGCCCGAAACGACGTAAGACCGTGATAACTCGCAGGTTGCGTGCCGCCTGAGTCTCGCGAATGTTCTGGACCGTTACCGGCTCGGGAAGCCCGCCCGGTGAGATCACGGTGATCGAGTCGAGCCGGAGCTCGATCCGTATGGAGCTTCCCGAGGCCTCGTAGGAACGGTGCGCAACCGCGTTGGCCACCGCCTCGCGAAGGACGACCCGGGGAACGCGCGGCAGCTCGTGCCTCCGTACGCCGAGCACCACCAGGTCGGTGCCGAGCTCATCCATTACGAAGCTGGTCGCTCGCTCGACCTGCTCATACGCGGGACCAGTGATTTCGGTTCTCCTGTCGTAGTCGCCGCCATCCTGAGGGAACCTCAGAACCTCGATGAACGTCTTCCCGAGCCGATCGTGAGGGCGCTCGAGGAGGCAGAGGGCACCGGCGATGGTGAGACGGACAGGCTGGCCGCGAACGGTCAGCCCATGCTCCTCGAGCCGGCTCGCGTAAGTCTGGGCACCGGACCATCCGTAAGCGTCGGCGAGCCGGGCCAGCAGCGACGCGTCGGCCAGCTCGATTTCACTGTCGGCGTCGGTCTCCTCGAAGCGCTGAAGCGTGCGTCGGTTGAGGAGGTCGCGAAGCTCTGCGCCGAAGACGGGCTCGTTGCGCGTACCCTTCCGTACGAGCACTCGACCGCTCGACGTCTGGGCGACGCCGCCAACGCGCTCGGCGACCGACAGCACTGAGATCGCTACGCGACCGACTTGCAAGGTCGCTAGCTCGTACCGGCCCGGATCGTGGATCTGGCGCATGATCTGATGGAGGTCGTCTTCGAGTCCGGGCGTGAGTTCGCGACCAACAAGCCCCCCATGGTCGTCAACGCCGATCAAGGTCACGCCACCCCCAGCGTTCGAGAAGGCAACAGCGGTCTCTTGGATCGGTGTGCTGCCTACTCCTGTCTTTCGCTCGACGTACTGACTCTCAGTCGGGAAAGCCAATCGGAAGGAGTTCTCCGACATCGTTTCGGGGCGGCGTGGGTCACGAGGATGGAACGGCGGATATGCCATATTTCGCCCGACGCGCTAAGTGCTTGCGCAAACTCCCACAAATCTACGGCTCGTATCGCTTTTTGTCAAACTTGTTCGTCCGATCCAAGCCGATCTACAATCCTCGCAAATCGCTACGCCCGTCCGAGTCCGTGATCTGCGGGGATCGAGGAGTTCGTCGGGCAACTGCTCGTTTCCTACCAGCAAGATCGAAGAGACCCTTCGATACCGCCCGACGGTGGCACGACCTCGGCCGGCGCCGGGCTATCGTCCGGCACAGTGAGCCGCTCGTCGCCGGTCGCGCCCCGGAAACCTCGCCGCGGGCTCGCAGCGGCCGCCGCGGTCCTCGCCGTCCTCGGGGTCGGTGCCCTCGTAGCG
>JACCUC010000099.1 GCA_013812065.1 Thermoleophilaceae bacterium
GCGGTGAGCAGCGGCGAGGACAGTCGCGGCGACCGCCCGGGACGCCCCAGCGCGGTCACGGGGTCAGGCCGGCCTCGCGGATCAGCTCGACGGTCGAGGGCAGCTTGGCCCCGAGCTGGCCGAGGCGGACGTCAGGCCCCTGGATGTCGGCGAGCGGGCGCAGCGACTGGTCCGGGCGCACGCCGGGGATCAGCGGGTACTCCTCGGTGTCGGTCGCGAAGTAGCGCTGGCCCTCGACGTCGAGCAGGAACTCCGCGAACCGGCGGGCCTCGGGGCTGTCTTCGAGCAGGCCGATCCCGGAGACGTTGACGAGCGACCCCGGGTCCCCCGCTTTCGTGAAGTGGTTCTCGACCGGCAGGTCGGGCCGCTCCGCGCGCAGCTCGTAGAGGTAGTAGTGGTTGACGAAGCCCACCTCGATCTCCTCGCGGGCGATCGCCTCGAGCGTCTGGATGTTGTTCTCGAGCAGCACCGGGCGGTTTCGCTCGATGCCCTCGAGCCACGCGCGGGTCCGCTCGTCGCCGGCCGAAAGCCGCATCGCGCTGACGAAGGCCTGGAAGGAGGCGTTGGTCGGCGCCAAGCCGATGCGGCCGCGCCAGCGGGGGTCGGTGAAGGCGAAGATCGAGTCGGGGAGCTCGGCGGCTCGCAGCTTGCGGGTGTCGTAGGCGACCACGCGCGCCCGGCCGGAGACCCCGACCCAGCGGCCCTCGGGATCACGAAAGCGCGCGTCGACGCGCCGCAGGAGCTCGGGCGGAAGCGGCTTGAGGCGACCCTCGGCGGCGACCGCCCCGAGCGCGCCCGCGTCCTGGGCGAAGAAGGCCTCGGCCGGGCTGCCCGCGCCCTCCTCGCCGATCGTGGCCGCGAGCTCGCCGCTGTCGCCGTAGCGCGCCTCGACCTGGATGCCCGTGGCGCGCTCGAAGCGATCGTAGAGCGGCCCGACGAGCTCCTCGGAGCGACCGGAGTAGAGGGTCAGGCGGCGTGCGTCGTCCTCTCCCCCGCCGCCGGCGCCGCCGCAGCCGGCGGCGGCGAGCACCGCGGCCAGTACGGCCGTGAGCCTCCACCGTCTCATCGCTGCGCCCCTCCGCCGGCGGCCCGCAGGGCGACGACCCGGCCGTCCAGGCTCACGGCGTAGAGCTCACCGCTTCGATCCTCGGCGAAGGACGTGAGCAGCGGCAGCTTCACCCGCTCGCGCCGGATCGCGGGCCGAGCGCCCGGTCGCCGGCGGAGGCTCCAGATCGTACCCGTGCACAGGTCGCCGTAGAGGTAGCGCCCACGGAGACGAGGCAGAGTCCGGCCGCGGTACACGTAGCCGCCGGTCACCGAGCATCCGTAGCGGCGCCCGTAAGCGGTGACCGGCGCGGCGAGTCGCCCGCGGGGGTTGACCGCTCGCGTGCGCCAGCGGTACGTCCCCTCGTAGGCGCTCCAGCCGAAGTTCACAAGGCCCCTCTCGCCCGCTGGGAGCACGTTGATCTCCTCCTGACGATCCTGGCCGACGTCGGCGATCCAGAGGTCGCCGGTGGCGCGATCGAACGAGAATCGCCACGGGTTGCGCAGCCCGTAGGCCACCGTCTTCCACTTCGCTCGCGAGCGTGCGCCCTCGCGCCGCAGGACCTTGCCGAGGGAGGTGCCGAGGTCCTGCCCGCGGCGCTCGGGGTCGAACGCCGAGCCGCCGTCGCCGAGGCCGAGGTGGAGCCTCCCACGGCGGTCGAACGCGAGCTGACCGCCCTTGTGGTTCTCATACGGCTGGCGGACCGAGAGCAGCGTCCGCGCCGAGCCCGGCTCGACGCGATCGCCACGAGCGCGGTAACGGACGACCCGCGTGTCGCCGCGCCGGTTGGTGTAGTGGACGTACAGAAGCCCGGAGCCCGCGTGGTCGGGCGCAAAGACGAGGCCGAGCAGGCCCCGCTCCCCGCCCGCGAGCACCCGCGCTCGCAGGTCGAGGAAAGGGCGAGGAAGGAACCGGCCGTCCTCGACGATGCGGATGCGCCCGGTCTGCTCGGTGACGTAGAGGCGGTCGGGGTCGCCCGGGCGATACGCGAGGCCGGTGGGGCCCTCGAGGCCCTGGGCGACCGTGACCAAGCGCAGCCCGCCTCCGTCGAGGCCCGGACGGCTCACGTTACCCTCCCGGTCGAGGGCATAGGCAACGCCCGCGGCGACGGGGACCAGCAGAAGCGCCGCACCGATCCGCAGGGATCGCGGCCTTCGGGCTCGGTGGGTGTCGGTCGAGACACCCCTCACCGCCGGCGATCGGTCGAAGCCGCCGGCGGGCGGCCGCGGGGACGGAGACGAGAGAAAGCAGACTGGCGCACTAGGGATTAGGGTACCCTAACTCGCTGGGCGGGTGCGTCGCCGTGCGCCGGCAGGAGCCGGCGATCTCCCAGCGAGCGGTACGGATTCGCCATCGCGCGGGAGCCGCGAACGGCTCGACGCGGCTCGCCGGCGTCAGGCGCGAGCGAAAGGCGACCCCCGGCCGAGACGGTGAGAAGTCGACGTCCGCCTTGTGGACGCCGAGCGCCCAGGCGAGCAGCGGACCGCGGTAGTGCCCGACGTGCGGAGGGCCGCAGCGCCGCAGCCGGGCCGACCCACCCGCGCGCTCGATCGCCCGGTCGAGATCGCCGGCGAGGGCGGCCCCGTGCGCGGCGCGCGCGGTCTGCTCGCCGATGGTATCGGCCCGGTCGAACGCGGCAAGGGCGAGCGCCGTCGCCACCGCGCCTGCGAGCGCGAGGCTGGGAGGCCATCCGATCCGCTCCCGAGCCGCCGACGCCACGAGGAAGAGGCCCGCCGTGCCGGCGACGACCACGAGAGCGGCCCCGGGCACCAGGTAGCGCGCCTCGCCCGAGAAGCCGAGCTCGCTCATCCCGGCGACGAGGAGCATCCAGGCCACTCCGGCGAGGGCGGCGAGGAACGTGTCCCGAGCGCGGGGCCGGCTGTGCCACCGCACCGACGCGGCGAGCGCGAGCAGGACAAAGCCGACGAGCGCAGCCGGGTGCGGCGCGCGAGCCGCCTCAGCGAGCGTGGCCAGTGTCGGACGTGTCGCGAGCGCCGGAGCACCTGGGTTCGGCACCCGAGCGCGGTCGGCGGAGCGCAGCGGGTCGCCGGACGCGAGCCATTCAGGGACGAACCAGAGCGCCAGCACGCCGAGGGCCCCGGCGACGAGCCACGGCCGGACCTGCCTCTCCCGCCACCAGACCGCCGCCCCGAGCACGGTCAGGAACGGCCAGACCTCGACCCGGATGAGCGCCGCGACGCCGATCAGGGCGAGCGCCGTCCGAAGCCTCCCCTCGATCAGGCCCGCCAGCCCCAGCAGGACCAGCGCAGTCAGCAGTCCCTCGGCGTTGCCGAGCGCCGCGTGCTCGATCCAGCCCGGGATCAGCACGATCCCGCCCGCGGCCACGAGCCCCGCCGCTATCGACCCCCCGGCGAGCCGCCTGGCCAGCCCGAACGCGACGAGGACGGCGAGGATCGCTCCGGCTCGGGCGACGGTCAGCCACGCCGCGGGCGCGATCCCTTCACCCAGGGGCGCGAGCACCGCGGTCACCATCACCGGCAGCGGCTTCCACGCCGGTCCCTCGCTCGTGCTCAGATCCAGGCTCGCGAGCTCCCGGCCCCAGATGAGCCACGACCACGGGTCGTAGCCCGGTGCGGAGGGCAGCACGAGTGAGGCCAGGGCCAGAACGAGCGAGAGGCCAGCCGCCACCCCCAGGGCCCTTGAGAGAGGTACGCCCACGCGCGAAACGTACGCGGGAGCGTCCTAGGGTCTCCCCGGGCCCTACCGGGCCGGGCTCAGACCGCCTCGAAGCGCGCGAAGTACCCCGCCACGCCGCCGCTGCGCCGCTCGAGCGCCAGGCCGGCCGCATCGGCAGCCGCGCGCAGCACACCGATTCGCACCAAATGGGGATCGAGATAGCTCTCGCCGACCACGAGCTGGCCACCGGGTCGCACCACACGCCGCAACTCGCGCAGCGCCGCGCTCACGTCGGGAACCTCACCGAGCGCGGCGCACACGTAGGCGGCGTCGAAGCTCGCCCCGTCATACGGAATGTCCCTCGCGTCCGCCGAGACGGGCACGACGTTATGGAGCCCCGCCTCCCGCGCGCGCCGGCACGTGTGCTCGAGCATCTTGTCCTGGACGTCGAGGATGTGGAGGCGTCCGTCGTCGCCGAGCCGGCGGGCAACCCCGAGCGTGTAGTAGCCGGTCCCTGGCCCGACCTCGAGCACCCGCTCGCCGGGCCGCGGAGCGAGGATCTCCTCGAGGCGCTCGCGCGTGATGGACGGATGCGGAAGCTCGACCCAGAAGCGCTGGGCGTACGGGCAGGGGGAGGGGTTGCGCCGCCACCACAACGCGATCCCGAGCGCGCCGGCGAGCGCCGCGGCGGCGACCGCGGCGCCCGCGCGCCCGCTAGGCATGCCCGACGGCCACCCCCACCGCGGCTACCAGCACTCCGCCGACGGTCACCTGGAGCAGCGAGCGCGTCAGGGATACGCGCAGGTAGCGCTTGCGCAGCCAGGCGATCGTCACGAGCTCGCACCCCACGACCACGTAGGCGACCTTGAGCGCCTGATCGACGTCTTCGATCAGGAAGGGCAGCGTGTGGGCGGCCCCGCCGACGAAGGTCGCGAGACCGGTGATCAGCCCCCGGGCCAGCGAGCCACCTCGCCCCGTGAGCGTCCCGTCGTCGGAGAGCCCCTCGGACATTCCCATGCTGATCGCCGCGCCGACCGCGGCCGCGAGGCCCACGAGCAACGCGCCCTTCGACCCGACGAGGTAGGCGGAGGCGAAGATCGG
>JACCUC010000108.1 GCA_013812065.1 Thermoleophilaceae bacterium
GTGCTCAAAGGGTTGCGACTCGCGCAGCGCGGCCTGCCGCGGGAGCTCGCGGCGCCGTTCGCGGTCGGGCTGACTGCGGCCACGCTCTCGACCCTGACCTCGCGCCGCTTGCTCGAGCGCATGGAGAACGCCCGCTCCTACCTGCCGCTGGCGGCCTACCGCGTCGCCCTCGGGGCCATCGGCCTGGCGCGGCTGCCGCGCAGGCATCGCCCGCCCCGTACGGTTCAATGAGCGGGTGAGCACCGACCGCGCCTACGCCCGCGCCGGCGTCGACACCGGCCGGTCGGGACGAGCGCTCGAAGGGCTGGTCGGGGTGCTGGCCGGAATCGACAGCGGCCGCCGCTCACGGTCGGTGCTCAGCTCCGGCCACTACGCGAGCGTCCTCGCGCTCGACGACCGCACCGGCCTCGCGCTCGCCACCGACGGGGTCGGCACGAAGATCATCGTCGCGGAGGCGCTCGGCCGCCTCGACACCGTAGGGATCGACTGCGTGGCCATGAACGCCAACGACCTGGTCTGCGTGGGCGCAGAGCCGATCGCCCTGCTCGACTACATAGCCGTGGAGGAAGCCGACGCCGAGCGACTGACCGCGATCGCCGAGGGACTCGCCGCCGGCGCGGAGGCGGCCGGGATCGAGATTCCCGGCGGCGAGCTGGCCCAGCTACCGGAGCTCGTCCGCGGCCATCCCTCGCCGTACGGCTTCGACCTCGTCGGGACCTGCGCCGGCATCGTCGCGCTCGACCGCATGGTCACCGGTGAGGCGGTCGAGCCCGGCGACGCCGTGATCGGGGTTCCATCCACCGGTGTCCATTCGAACGGCCTCACGCTCGCCCGGCGGGTGCTCCCCGACCTCGACGAGGCGCCGGCCGAGCTCGGCGGGCGCACCGTCGGCGAGGAGCTGCTCCTGCCCACGGCGATCTACGTCCGGGGCGTGCTCGCGCTGCTCGCCGCTCCCGAGGTCGAGGTCCGCGGGCTGGCCCACATCACCGGCGACGGGCTGCTCAACCTGCTCCGCCTCCACGCCGAGGTCGGCTACCGGATCGACGCGCCGCTCGCGCCCCCGGCCATCTTCGACCTGATCGCCCGCCGCGGCGAGGTTACGCCGGCCGAGCTGTATGAGGTCTTCAACATGGGCTGCGGCTTCTGCTGCGTCGTGCCGGCGGGCCAAGCGTCGGTCGCGGTCGAGCTGCTCGAGGAGCATCACCGTGGCGCGGCGGTAGTCGGGTCGGTGACCGCGGCGGCGGGCGTCGTGGAGCTGCCGGGACAAGGGCTCGTCGGCGACCGCGCCGGCGGTTTCGCGACCACCTGAGCCGCAGCGGGGGCGGGACATCGCCTCAGAGAAGCCGGCCCCCGACGGCTCGCTCGCGTCAGGCCGCCTCCCAGAGCTCTCCGCAGAGCACGGGGACCCGCGTGACCCGCCACTCCGAGGCGAGCCGCCACAACTCGGCCGCCGCTCGCGGCCCCGGGAGCTCGCAGACCCCGGCGACCTCTGCGGTGGCCATCCGCCCGAGCCGGCGAAGGGCGACGAGCGGCTCGGGCGCGGCACCATCGCACGGGCGAGCCCCGGCCGCGGACGCCGCGGCCCGTACCTCGTCGTAGGGGCGGTACCCGTAGATCGCCCGGCGCGTCCCCCCGTCGCCTGCGAACACGAGCGTCGGGAAGGGCACGCGCTCACGTGCTCCCGAGCCCTTCACCTTCCCGAGCTCGCGTGCCTCATCCGGCACGTCGCGAACCTCCTCGAGGTCGCTGCCGAAGGCCTCGACGATCGCGTGCGAGCCGAGGTCGATGCGGAAACGCTTGCGGTCGAGCCCGGCGCCGCGGGCCTCCTCCACGAGCGCCTCCGTGGTGTCGAGCCTGCGGCGGAAGCACATGAGCCCCTCGCGAACGGCGCGTAGATAGGCCATTCCGCCGTCGCCCGCCTGCTCGGCTGCCGCCCTGACCGCGAGGCAGGCCGGATAGGTCGAGCGGAGCGGAGCGTCGCGCCACAGGAGCGGATCGCACGGCATGCCGCCCTCGGCCGCGACCTCGAGCCAGTGAGCCATGAGCCAAGGGTAGGGGGCCCATCCGTCGCTGGAAGCCTCTTCGGCCGCGTCGCTTCCGCCGGAGGCGGTGTAGTCCCGCGCCAGGCCGCCCATCACGAGCGTCCACTCGAGCTCGTCGCCGAACTCGACCTGAAGCCGCCGCACCACCGGTTCGAAGGCCCACGACCATGAGCACGCCGGATCGGTCAGGTATCGCACGCGGACCGGCACGAGGCGCCAAAATAGACGACCGGTGATCGGCACCCTGCTCAACGGCCGCTTCCGCCTCGACGAACGACTCGGGTCGGGTGGCATGTCCACGGTCTACCGGGCCTTCGACGAGACGCTTGAGCGCTGGGTCGCCATCAAGGTCCTACACCGCGAGATGTCGGGCGAGGCCGACCAGCTCGAGCGCTTCCGCCGCGAGGCCCGCGCGGTGGCCCGCCTCTCGAGCCCGAACCTGGTGTCGGTGATCGACGCCGGCGACGACGAGGGCCATCCCTACATAGTCTTCGAGCTCGTCGACGGGGAGACGCTCAAGGATCGGATCCGCCGCGAGCGCCTGCCGGTGGACGAGGCGATCGCCTACGCGATCGAGATCGGCCGGGCGCTGGTGGTGGCGCACGAGGCGCAACTCGTCCACCGCGACGTCAAGCCCCAGAACGTGCTCGTCGACAAGGAGGGGCGCGCGAAGGTGACCGACTTCGGCATCGCGCGCTCGCTCGAGGCCGACGGACTGACCATGACCGGCCGCGTGCTCGGCACAACCGACTACGTCTCCCCGGAGCAGGCGCTCGGCCACTCGGTGACCGAGCAGTCCGACGTCTACTCACTCGGGATCGTCCTCTTCGAGATGCTCACCGGCGACGTGCCGTTCAAGGCTGACACGCAGGTCGGCGTGGCCATGAAGCACGTGCGGGACCCTCTGCCCAACGTCCAGATGCGCCGGCCCGAGGTCTCCTCGACACTCGCCGCCGTGGTCGAGCGAGCGACCGCCAAGGAAACCCGCCACCGCTACCGCACCGTCGACGAGACGGTCCACGACCTCGAGCAGGCGCTCGCCATCGAGGCCGCCCGCGCCGGCAGCACCACCGGCGGTGAGGCGACGTCGGTCCTGCGCCAGCTTCCGCGCGAGAGCGGAACCTACGCGCCGGCGCGGCTGCGCCGGCCGGCGCGCTGGCTCGCGAC
>JACCUC010000114.1 GCA_013812065.1 Thermoleophilaceae bacterium
CCCCCTCGCGGCGGCGCGCTGTGGCGGCGGGAGCGCCCTTTCTGCTCGATCGGCTGCTGCGCGGACGGGTCTGGGTGGCGCTGATCGCGGTGTTGCTGACCGGGATCGTGTTCCTCAACGTGGCCCTGCTCGAGCTCAACGGCGGCATCGCGCGCACCGACGCCCGCGTGAGCGAGCTTCGCGGCGAGAACGCCGTCATGCGCCTGCGCGTCGCCCGCCTCGGCTCGAGCGAGCGGATCCGCCGCGCGGCCGAGGCGAGTGGCTTCGTAGCCGCTCCTCCCGGGCAGGTCGGCTATCTGAGCCGCGGGGCCGCCGACGCCGACCGCGCGGCACGCGCGCTCGAGCGCTGGCGCTCCCCCTCGCCTCCCGCCGCACCGGCCGGATCCGCGACGCCGTGAGCGGGCCGCCGCCACGCGCGCGCGGTACGTCCGCAGTCTGGCTGACCCGCCTCGTCGAGCGGCGGATCGGTCTCCTGTTCGCGGCCTTCCTCCTCCTCCTCGCGCTCGCCGCGGGGCGGGCGGCCTGGCTCGGGACGGTGCGCGCAGACGATCTGCGCGGGCGCGCCGCCGACCAGCAGGCTTCAAACCTCGAGGTAGCGGCTCGCCGTGGAGCAGTCACGGATCGCCACGGGCTGGAGCTCGCGGTCTCCGAGGACGCGGTCACGGTGTTCGCGCATCCCTTTCTGATCGAGCGCCCCGACCGCGTGGCGTGGCAGCTCGCCGGCCCACTCGATCGCTCGGCCAAGGCCCTGGCTCGCAAGCTGTCCGACCGCAAACGGGGCTTCGTCTACCTCGGGCGTAAGCTCGACCCCGAGGTCGGCAAGGCCGTCGAGAAGCTCGAGATCGAGGGGGTCGAGACCGTCGCCGAGCCGCGCCGGCGTTATCCCCAGCGCGAGCTGGCCGCCCAGCTCATCGGCACGGTGGGAACCGACAACTACGGCCTCTCGGGGCTCGAGCAGTCGCGCGAGGCGACCCTTCACGGCGAGAACGGCCGGCGGCGTCTCGTCAAGGACCCCCTCGGCAAGCCGATCTCGATCGTCGATCAGCGCCGCGCCGTGCCCGGCGACGACCTTCGCCTCACCCTCGACGCGCCGATCCAGGAGCGTACCGAGGCTGTGCTCGAGGAGGTCGGGGAGCGCTACTCGGCTCGAGGAGCCACGGCGCTCGTGCTCGACCCGCGGACGGGTGAGCTCCTGGCCATGGCCAACTGGCCCTCGGTGGACGCCAACCGCCCCGGCGCGGCGCTCAGCCCGGCACACCAGAACCGCGCCGTGGCGGCGAGCTACGAGCCCGGCTCCACCTTCAAGGCCGTCACGATGTCGGGCGCGCTCGAGGACGATCTCGTCGACCCCGAGACGCCGTTCTCGCTCGCACCGACCATTCAGGTCGCCGACCGCGTGATCAAGGAGTCGCACGCGCGCGGGCCGGCCGTGCTGTCAGCCGCCGAGATCCTCGCCCAGTCCTCGAACGTCGGCTCGGTGACGATCGGGCTCAAGCTCGGCGCCCGGCGCTTCGACCACTGGGTCCGCCGCTTTGGCTACGGGCGCCCGACCGACGTCGACCTTCCCGGCGAGGGAAGCGGCATCGTGCCGAGCCCCGGCGACTACTCGGGCTCGTCGATGGGGAACCTGCCGATCGGCCAGGGCCTCGCCGCCACCCCGATACAGATGGCCGCGGCCTACGCCGGGATCGCCAACGGCGGCGTCGTTCACCGTCCGCACGTGGTCGCGGGCGCGCGCGCGCCGGCGCGACGGGTCGTCTCCGAGCGAACGGCGCGCCGGGTCTCGCGCATGCTCGAGGGCGTGCTCGGGCCGGGCGGTACGGCGCAGGAGGCCAAGGTTCCGGGCTACCGCCTCGCCGGCAAGACCGGGACCGCCCAGAAGCCCGACGGCTTCGGCGGGTACTCGAAGACCAAGTACGTCGCGTCGTTCATCGGCTACGCGCCGGCGCGCAATCCGCGGCTGCTCGTGGCGGTCGCGGTCGACGAGCCGCGCGGCGAGATCTATGGCGGCGCCGTGGCGGCACCGGCGTTCGAGAAGATCGTCTCCTTCACGCTGCCCTACCTGCGGATCCCGCCGGACTGAGCGAGGCGCCGATCAGCCGGATATCCTGCTCCGATGGTCGCAACTAGTGCCCCGTACACGCCAATCCGCGACCTGCCTCAAGATTGGAAGCACTTAGAGGTAAGGGAGTTGCGCGCGCTCGACGACGTCTGGCGAGAACAGCGTGAGCGCTTAGAGGAGCTAGACGAGCTCAAGCGTTTCAAGCAGCGTCTGATCCGATCATGGGCGATAGAGACTGGCGTGATCGAGCGCGTCTACTCCATCGACAGGGGTGTGACAGAAGTACTCCTCGAGGAGGGAATCAAGCACAGCCTTCTTGCTGCCGGAACCGACCGGGACCCAGATGAGGTCGTGGCAATTCTCCGAGATCATGAGGAGGCGATCGAAGCGCTGTTCGATTTCGTGGCCCGCCGACGGGCGCTCTCGACATCCTTCATCAAGGAGCTACATGCACTCCTAACGAGAAATCAGCGAACCACAGTTGCTGTCGACCAGTTCGGAAAGACCTTCGACATCGAGCTCCTTCACGGAGCATGGAAGCGCGTGCCGAACAACCCACGACAACCTGACGGAAGCGTCCATACGTACTGCCCCCCCGAGCTAGTCGACTCCGAGATGGATGATCTGGTCAACATGCACGCCGCGCATGAAGAGTCGGGAGTAGCGCCCGAGGTCGAAGCAGCGTGGCTCCATCACAGATTCACAGAGATCCACCCGTTCCAAGACGGTAACGGACGAGTAGCGCGTGCGCTTGCCAGCTTAGTGTACATCCGCGTTCGTTGGTTCCCTCTCTCCATACATCGAGACCAGAAGGTTCCGTACATCGACGCGCTCGAGCAGGCCGACAGTGGAGAGCTTCGTCCTCTGATCCGGCTTTTTGGAACCGTCGCAAGAGACGCACTTGTTCGTGCTCTCGCCGTGGGCGAGCAAAGTGAGCAGGACTTGCAGGGAATCCGCCAGGTTGTAGGGGCCGCTCGAGATCGGATGCTTGGGACGACACCAGAGATTACTACCGAGCAACTTCAGCGTTCTCGAGACACAGCGGAGCAGCTTCGCGAGGTGGGAGGTCAACAGCTCGAAGCGATCAAGAGGCTCATCGATAGCGACATCACCGGGGTTCGACCGAACTTCTCGTGTCAGGTCGAAACTGCTCCGTTCGGCGACCGACGAGTGAATTGGTACCGAGCGACGTTAATACGCTTCGCGCAACACGAGCTGCACTACTTTGCGAATCTAAATACTTATTCCACGTGGGTGCGGCTCCGCCTTAACGACTTCGACCTTGGCGCACGGCATGATCTCGTCTTCAGCCTTCACGCGATGGGGAGGACGTTTCGCGGGCTGATAGCGGGCGTTGCCATGTACGAGCGAGCCGACGTAAGGGAGGACGATGAACGCTTAGTCACATCTGAACAGCGTCTTATCCATCCCGATCTGTTCCAGTTCAACCACTTGGAGGTACCCGGGGAGGCCGAGCGCCGCTTCTGCGAGTGGATCAACGAGTCGTCTACGATCGGCCTAGGTATCTGGGAGCGCAGCCTCGAGTCCGGGTGATGACGCTGCGGCTTGACTTGGTCGTGTGGGCCGAGGCCCCGGACGTCCCGATCACCAGCCTGGCCTACTCGAGCCGGGACGTCGCGCCGGGCGCCCTCTTCTTCTGCGTGCCGGGCTTCACGGCCGACGGACACGACTTCGCCCCCGAGGCGGTCGCGCGCGGCGCGGCCGCCCTGGTGTGCGAGCGGCCGCTCGGGCTCGGGGTGCCCGAGGTGATCGTTCCCGCCGTGCGGGCCGCGATGGGGCCCGCCGCCGCCCGCTTCCACGGCGACCCCACGCGGGAGTTGCACGTGGTGGGGATCACCGGCACCAACGGCAAGACGACCACCGCCTACCTGGTCCGCGCCCTGCTCGAGGCCGCCGGAGTGCCGTGCGGCCTGCTCGGCACCGTGACCTCGGTGATCGGCGGTCGTGAGGAGCCGGTCGAGCGCACGACGCCCGAGGCGGTCGACCTGCAGCGAAGCTTTCGCCGCATGGTCGACGCGGGCGACCGCGCCTGCGCCCTCGAGGTCTCCTCGCACGCGCTCGAGCTCGGGCGGGCGGACGGGATCCGCTTCGCCTGCCGGGTCTTCACCAACCTCAGTCAGGACCACCTCGACTTCCATCCCTCGATGGAGCACTACTTCCTGGCCAAGCGGCGGCTGTTCGAGGTTGCGGGCGACGACCCCGACACTTCGGTGGTCAACGTCGACGACGAGTGGGGGCGCCGCCTCGCCGCCGATCTCGACGGGGTCGTCACCTACGCGATCGAGCGACCCGCCGACCTGCGCGCGCGGGACGTCCGCTTCGGCCCCGACGGATCGAGCTTCCGGGTCGAGACCCCGGATGGGTCGGCCGTGGTCAGCACCCGCCTGCCCGGCCACTTCAACGTGCTGAACGCGCTGGCGGCGCTCGGGGCCGCCCGCGCGCTCGGCGTCGAGCTCGAGCTCGCGGCCCGGGCACTCGCGGAGGCCGGGCGCGTCCCGGGGCGCATGGAGCCCGTCGAGGAGGGCCAGGAGTTCGCCGTGCTCGTCGATTACGCCCACACGCCCGAGGCCCTCGAGAACGTCCTGCCCGCGGCGCGCGAGCTCTGCCGCGGGCGGCTGCACGTGGTCTTCGGCGCCGGCGGGGATCGCGACAAGACCAAGCGGCCGCTCATGGGCCGCGTGGCCCGCGCGCTCGCCGACCGCGTCGTCGTGACCTCGGACAACCCGCGCTCTGAGGACCCCGAGGCGATCGTCGACGAGGTGCTCCTAGGTACGGGGGAGGACGTCGAGCACGACGTCGACCGCCGCCGCGCCATCGCCCGCGCCCTGGCCGGGGCCGAGGCGGGCGACGTGGTGGTCATCGCCGGCAAGGGCCACGAGCAGGGCCAGGAGTTCGCCGATGGTCGCAAGGAGCCCTTCGACGACGTGACGGTGGCGCGGGAGATGCTGCGGGGAGCGAAGGCGGCGACGGGTCCCGACCGCGCTGCGACGGCCCGGCGGCGGTGATCGACCGCTCGGCGGCCTGGGTCGCCGCGGCCGCTGGCGGGCGC